>JAZDEK010000165.1:0-2388 GCA_043808895.1 Pseudomonadota bacterium | reverse complement strand
CAGCCTTCGTACTATATTCGGGAGTTCCCGGAAGATAACTATGCCCCGGTCTGCCATTTAAAAAGTCCATCTGCTTTTGAAGTTCGGAATAAAGTTCTTTGTCATCCATATTCAGATATAAATTGAACTCCGCCTTTATCTTTGCTTCTTTTTCTTTTACTTCTTGTTCGATATTCTGGGCAAATACGGCGGTTGAGAACAGCAGCACTGCCAAAGCCACTACTAACTTGTTAAATATTTTAGATATTACCATTAATTAGCCCTACACTGCGGCAGTGACGTTGTAAATAGTATGTATATAAATACTACAAAATGGGTGCGAATAGCAAGGGATTAGTGACAACCCTGCTAAGTGGCTATACTTAAAGAACTTTTAATCTATTGAAATTATAGGCTATTTCATCACATAGTGATAATGTAGCTAGTCTATTTTTGCAAATTTTTCATAGAAGCTGCGACGCCTTTTAACTTCGTTAACAGCATCTGTAAATATTTTATCAGCTTCCTCTGGAACCACACGTTTCAAGGCGCTAAAGCGAGTTTCGGTTTGCAAATAATCCTTTAGATAATCAATAGTTGGCTCTTTAGATTCCCAAATAAACGGGGACTTCCCTTCTTTCGCGAGCATTGGGTTATATCTATACAGAGGCCAATAACCGGATTCAACCGCCTTTTTCTCCTGATCCTGGGTATAACGCATATCTATTCCATGGTTTATGCAGGGGCTGTAAGCAATAACAATTGACGGTCCAGGATAATTTTCCGCCTCAACAATTGCTTTTATCGCCTGATTCTTGTTTGCGCCCATTGCGATAGATGCAACATAAACGTATCCGTAGCTTATCGCCATGAGGCCAAGATCTTTTTTAGGTATTCTCTTTCCAGAGGTTGCGAACTTTGCTGTCGCGCCTATCGGCGTAGATTTTGATGATTGTCCGCCGGTGTTTGAATACACTTCTGTATCAAGAACTAACACGTTTACGTCCTGACCCATTGCAAGTACATGGTCAAGTCCGCCGTAACCAATGTCGTAAGCCCATCCGTCGCCGCCCACTATCCAGAATGATTTCTTGCCTAAGTGATCCCTTAATTCGTTTATATTCTTAACTACATTAAGAGCATCGCCCTTTGCTTTCTTAAGTTCACTATCAAGCATACCTTCTACTTTTTTAGCAGCGTTCAGCGACTCAAAAGAGCTATCCTTTAAATTGACCATCTCTTTTAAAGCGCTCTTAAATTCTTCGGACACTCCGCTTGTTTGGAGCGCTGTGTCAATGGACATGAATAATCTATCGCGAAGTTGTTTTACTCCAAGGCTCATTCCGAAACCAAACTCAGCGTTATCTTCAAACAATGAGTTCGCCCAAGTTGGCCCACGTCCATCGTCGTTCTTGCAGTATGGAGTGAACGGAGCCGTTCCGCCATAAATAGAGGAACATCCGGTGGCATTTGCAACATACATTCTGCTTCCAAATAGTTGCGTAATAAGTTTTACGTACGGAGTTTCTCCGCAGCCCGCGCAAGCACCGCTGTATTCGAACAGAGGCCTCAAGAACTGGCTACCTTTTAGGATCTTGACGTCTACTCCTTCAGTCACGTTGTTAGGAAGCTTATCAAAAAATTCATATTTTGTTTTTTCATCCACCATGCAACCTGTTAAGCACTGTTCAAACGGCCTTAATTCCAGCGCCTTTGTTTTTGCAGGACAACTTACAACACAAGACCCACAGCCTGTGCAATCGTATGGAGAAACTTGGATCGCGAATTCAAGATTGCTCTTGTTCTGGGTCATAGACTTCAGCGTCTTAAAGCTGGCCGGTTTATTAGCAAGATCTTTTGGATCTATCTGTTTTGCTCTTATAACCGCGTGAGGACAAACGAACGCGCAGATATTACACTGTATGCAATTCTCAGGGATCCACACAGGAAATTCCGTGGCTATACCGCGTTTTTCGTATTGGCTGACGCCGTTCGGGAAAGTACCGTCACAAGGAATTTTAGAAACAGGGAGTGTGTCGCCCTTGTCGCGCATAATAACCGCGGCAACATCGCACATAAATCCAGGGATCCCTTCAGCGACGAGTTTTTTAGGTTTGTTGTCCGGATTTCCGGCAGCCGGAACTTTAATTTGTGAAAGAGCCTTTTCTGTCTCGTCTACTGCCTTCCAGTTCATTTCCACGACTTCTTTTCCTTTTCTGCCGTATGATTTCTCAATTGTACTCTTAATGAACTTTATCGCCTGCTCTTTTGGAAGTACGCCCGAAATAATGAAGAACGCAGCCTGCATTACGACGTTGATCCTGTTACCAAGGCCAACCCCTTCGGCAATTTTATTCGCGTTGATGTTATAGAATTTTATCTTCTTATCAATGATGGTCTTTTGTATAT
>JAZDEK010000164.1:0-7099 GCA_043808895.1 Pseudomonadota bacterium | reverse complement strand
ATATACGAAGCCAAAAAAGACGATATCGCGAAAAACATTTTACGCGTCAAATTGAGGCAATTCTTGAACTCCGGCAAGTATAGTGATAAAAACACAGAAGCAATAATAAAGGAACAGTTGAAAAAATTAGATGAAACTATTGATAAAAAGCCTACTGACCCTATTCCTGCCCCTACTCTTAGTTAGCGTATTAACGTCGTGCGCCCATAATTTCCAAAAAATAGACACAAAAAAAGAGGGGGAGACAGTTTACCAGAAACTTAAGGTCTATTTCATCCACGATGGTGAAAAAGAAAAATTGACCGTGTACAGCCAGATAAATAGAAGTCATCTTCACGCCATATTGGACGGTGTGGGAAAACTTGATAAACACGTCTTCACAATGGAGATACAGAAAAACGAATACAGATTTATAGACCACATAAACGGTAATACAGAGAGAGGGCTCCTTAATGAGTTCAGTCGTATGCCGCTGGACGACAACACAATATTTAAAATGCTCGATATCAAAAACCCACAGCCAATAGTGATTGTAAACAAAGAGGGAAATGCTAGACTTGAGATAACAGTGCTTGAACAAGAACTCATGAGGTAACGCTTTGACGCTTCCGTTATACAGCATCGTGCCTTTTATACTGATGCTTCTCTGTATCGCTTTAATACCGCTTATAAATTACGGTTGGTGGGACAGGAATTATACAAAGGTCTCGCTCCTTATCGGACTTCCAACGGCCGTAGTGATCGCTTTTGTGAACGGAGGATGGTTATACAGTACCACCATAGATTACATATCTTTTATTTCGCTTTTAGCATCACTTTTTATAATAAGCGGCGGCATACATATTAAAAGTAACGCGAAAGCCACTCCTTTCACCAACAGCATCATACTTTTAACGGGTGCGATCTTGGCGAACTTGATAGGGACCACTGGAGCGGCAATGCTTTTGATACGGCCGCTTATAAATATAAACAGCGCTAGAAAGCACAAAACACATTTAATAGTTTTCTTTATCTTTATCGTCGCCAACATTGGCGGCAGTTTAACTCCTCTTGGCGATCCGCCGCTGTTCTTGGGTTTTCTTCAAGGGGTTCCTTTCTCCTGGACGTTTAAATTATTCCCGGCATGGGCTTTAAACAACGCGCTGTTGGTGATCGTTTTCTTCATCATTGATTCAGTATTCGTAAAAAAAGACAAAATCAAACAAACTCGAAAAACCGGTGTAACACTAAAAATATCCGGTAAAAGGAATCTAATTTTTCTTGCCGGAATAATGATCTCCGTATTGATACTCGGCGACAGGCACATTGAACAAACGCTGGCCATAATAGGAATGGCAATATTATCGCTGTGGTTCACGCCGGAAAGTTACAGAAAAGAAAATAATTTCATGTGGGCGCCCATAAAAGAGGTGGCCATACTTTTTGCCGCGATATTTATAACGATGATACCGGCTCTAAAATTATTGGAAACAATGGGAGCGGAACTTGGAGTATATTCGCCTATACAGTTCTTTTGGGCAACAGGCACCCTTTCCTCTTTCTTGGATAACGCGCCGACGTATCTTTCTTTCTTATCTCTCGGAAAAAGTGTCTCCGCCGGCATGGCCGGAAGTTTTATAACGCTATTTGACGGGAGCCATATCAACCAGGATATATTAAAGGCGGTATCCATGGGCGCTGTGTTCATGGGCGCCAACACATACATAGGGAACGGGCCAAACTTCATGGTTAAATCCATCGCCGAGAGATCAAAAATAAAAATGCCGTCTTTTTTTGGATACATGCTGTGGGCGATACTTATATTGATACCGTTGTTCATATTGGATACATTTATATTCTTTATGTAAAAGGAGGCCGTCTTGAATAAGAAAATACTTATTACCGTGGTTATAATCTACGTGGCCGTAACAAGCGCGTATTTTATATATAAGTTCTTCCCCGCGATCGAGAAGTTCTTTAGCGAAGTAACCGTCCAAAACGCCGCTGAACAAACAACACCGCAGATCAGGGATGAGGACAAAGACGAGTGCGAGACCTATGCAGTGGGACATATAGTCGGAGATGAGTTTAGGGTCGAGACAAGATTTATAAGGGCGAACGGCATAGAGTACGTGGACGAATCAGACCTTCAGGCCTCTATATATAAGAACAGCTGCGACAGGTCAGGGCAAACCGCATTGATGTACTACGACTCAAAACCCATAGCTTTGGCGTCGGTGTCCAACTACGATTATTCAAAACCGTTCGGAGATAGATCAGAAATGTCGCCAATAGTATATACAATATTGAAGGCTGAAAAAAGGCTTGCCGCTATACCGGACAATGGCTACGTGATCGCGGTCTATGATTACGACGAAAATAATATGGATTTTTATAAAGATGTTCAAACGGAAATGAATAAAGAAGATGAGGACCTGATAGCAGGAAGCTGCAATACGATCTACTATCAGGTAATAGGCAAAGAACCCGAGAAAGTGGAAACCGAATATAACGCTGTAAAAACAGAGTTAGACCGTAACGGGACGAAAATTTTATCAGTAATGGCAAATTGGGTAGACCCGGCACTCCCAAAAGGTGTTTACTATGTGGCGATATTTAATCTTCACAGGAAAAAAGGCGTCGGTTCCACAAGATATCCCATATTCCCGATAACCAAAGTGAGGAAATCAAGCTTTCATCTGTTCCAGATCGTGGATGTTGATAACGACGGATACAAAGAAACATTTATAAGAAAAGAGCGGGACGGTATAGATAGTTTTACAATGTACCACTACGATAAAACAAAGGACGCTTATATAGACCAGTCAGGTGAATAACAAGGCATTCCATAGGTAAGTCTTTTTTCTCCGGTACCGTCGTTGTGTATAAGATAAATATCGGAGCCGCCATTTCTGGTAGAACTAAACACAATGTGTCTTCCGTTGGGCGACCATGACGGGTCCTCGTTGTTACCGGTGTCTATCGTAAGTCTTTCTATTGTTGTAGCGGATGGGTTTATTAAAAAAATATCAAAATATGATCTGCTACCGAATGGGTTATCAAGCCCCGCAAAAGCTATTACGTTCCCCGACGGTGACCACGAGGGCGAAGAGTTGTAATATCTGTTGAAAGTTAATCTTGTCTGTTGCTTTGTTTCAAGATCCATTTTGTAAAGCTCAGGGTTACCTGTTTTTGAAGATGAGAAGACCAACCATTTTCCATCGGGAGAGAAATTAGGCTCAACGTCTATGCCGCGGTTTTGCACCAGCGGGGTTGTTTCTTTTGAGCTGACGTTATAAAGGTAAATATTGGGGTTCACGCCCTTACTCATTGTGAAAGCTATATATTTCCCATCAGGCGACCAGGAAGGACCGCTATTTTGTCCGGACACTTCGGAAATAATTGTTTCCCTTTGGCGCCTTAAATTAAACATGTAAAGATTTTGGTTCGTTATTCTGCCTACGCCCATTTGATGTCTTTTTTCATAACGCGCGTAAGCGATGTTCTCACCATCCGGCGACCAGGAGGGCGATATTATAATACTCTTAAAGAAAGTAAGCTGTTTTATCCTTCTACCGTCGTAATCCATTGTATAAAGATTTTTATAGCCATCTTTTTTGCATGTGAACGCGATCTTGGTCTTAAAAATACTTTTCTCGCCTGTTAATTTCTTGAATATAGCGTCCGAAATATCGTGAGCCGTATCTATATAAGAATCCTGCTCGTCCATTTTGCTATCCATTATTTGTTCGGACGTCAGGGCGTTAAAAAGTTTTATAGATATATTGGAATCACCGCGCTCTAAAAACACTAAATATTCCGCGCCGCTGGCGCTCCATGAGGCGATATCCGAACGCTGTTCAGCCTCGGGCATGGTATCTTTTGGCAGAATAATGAATATGTTGGAGAGTATCAAGTCGGATATTACAACGGACTCAATACTTTTTATATCTGAACTCTTACTGTAAAAAGCGATCACAGGCTTTTTAAATTCCGGTGAGCCGATATTTATATAAACCCTTCCGGACGCCGATAACGAACACGGCAGAGCAATTATCAGCAGAAAAAATAATTTTTTAATCGTGGTCATAACTTATATAGCGAGTGCAGCACCCCATAGTTGGTAAGGAAATAAATATTGTTGTCTTCGACCACAGGATCGGCAAAAACCCCAGTGCCTGAATTAAATTCAGCCACGAATTTTCCGTCGTTCTTGTTGAAAAGCATTATCCCCCTTTCAGAAGACCCCACGACCAAATAATCATCCAACACGGCTGGTGAAGTCGGTATGCCGGACTTGAGTTTTGAATTCCATCTTACTCTTCCGTCCTTGATGTCTATCGCGTAAAGGTTACCCTCGTTGGAAGAGAAATAGACCACGTCGTTCATAACAGTGACCGCTTTGGCGCTTCCGTCCTTTATGTTCCATATCTCGCCGCCGGTCTTTCTATCAAGGCAGTACAAGTTACCGTCGTAGGAAGGTATTATGACCATCTTCTCGTCAACGTAAGGGGTCGCATCTATATCCTTGAATTTGCCTTTGGAGTTCAGTTTCTTTTCAAGCACAACTGTGCCGCTGGTGACATCAGCTCCTATAAGAGAACCGTCGGAAAAACCCACATACACCGTGTTGTCAAAACACACCGGAGAAGAGCTCCATTTAACGATGGGGCGTCTGCCCGGAAAATCTCTTTTTATGGACCAAATAACTTTTCCTGTCACAGCATCAAGCGAGTACAGTATATCCTCGCTGCTCATAACGAACAATCTGTTATCACAAATGGCCGGCGATGAATCTATAGGATAACCGGTGTTGTAAGTCCAAAGGTAATCACCCGTACGGTAAGAGAACGCTTTGACTTCACCGTCGTTATTCCCGAAATAAAGAACTCCCTGATAGTAGAGTGGGCTTGCATCCAGGCCGCCGCTGTTCTTAATAACCCTTTTTACCGAACCAAGCCTTTTGCTTACGACCAACAACCTTCCGTCGCTGGCTCCCTGGAATATATCGTCGCCGACTATAACAGGCGACACATTTTCGTGTTTTGGCGAACCGAATTGATGCGCTTTAAAAACATCCACATACCATGCATGAACAAGCTCTATTTTGCCTGACTTCTTTTTATCACCACCGGAAGAACATCCACCGATAAAAGAGATCAGAACAGCTGCGACAAAAAATATTTTACATCCGTACTTCATAAACTGGTTTTAGCCACCGAGGCTATTCTCGCGTAATCGGTATCCGGGTAAGAAATAACAACGGTCTCGTAAGAAGAAAGAGCCTTGTTCTTGTCGCCCAACTTTTGATAACATCTTCCCATGCCGAGCATCGCAACGGGCTTGTACGACGATGCGTCAATATCTTTAACCTTACTGTAGTCGCCGAGCGCTCCGTTTATATCGCCCTTATTCTCTTTAGAGTAAGCAGAGCCGATGAGTGAAAGTTCTTTTATCAGCCCCCTGCTTTTATCGATAACGGCACCGTAATTCTTAACCGCGTTGTCCCAATCGTTCTTTTCGTAATATTTTCCAGCAAGTAGATAACGTGCCTGTATTCCAGCGTTAGTATTACCGAGTTTTTCAAGAACGGGTTGGATCACCTTTATAACATCGTCCGGACCTTGAAGTCCGGTTTCCTGCATCCTTAAAGTAAGTTCATAGAGCGTTTGTCTGGCTTTCTCCTCGCGTGATTGGTTCATGTGGTCTATGGCGACCATGACCCCTACTATTAACACCACGGCGGCGGACGCTATTAGATACACTTTTACGTTGTGCCTTAGATACCCCACAACAGAGAGCATCGCCTTAAAAAATTTGTCGGGGCTTCTTATGTCCTTTATTGAGAGCCTGTCACTCATAAATATTCACCTCTTTTTTTAAACGATACTATTCCAGCACCGGGGCTTTGTCAAAACTTGATTGCCGCAGACCTCTTAATATGTTAGATTTTATTTAATGGGGCTGTAATGAGTAAATATGTCTTAGTACTCTTTTTGTTCACTATTCCTTTTTTTGGCGCGTACGCGCAGCAGGATGCCGCTGCTACAACGCCTCACAACGATAAAGATTATTATGCGGATCCTTTCTCGGATTTTTCGGAGCTTGAGAGTCAGGACGAAGAAGAAGAGGAAGAGGCGATGGAGCGTTTCTACAGCTACGGCAGACTCTTCCATATAGAACTCTTTGGCGATATGGCCACTCCAACAGGTTCCATGTCTGACATCTATCACACAGGTTGGATGATGGGCGGCAGGATAAGTTACTTTCTTGATTGGAACATAGCCATAACGTTCCACATCGGAATGGGACAATTGTCGGTAAGTTTCCTAAATTCCGATCCGTTAACATATAACGCGTTTCCAACCTTTACCGGAACCGCGGTGCTTTTCGACATGGGGTTTGGGATCAAATATTACTTCAACCTTAAAGACATATCGCGCGTTATAGCGTACCTGAATCCGGCGATAAAAGTTGGCGCGGAATTCTCAATAATAAATGATTCAATGGATACAGCTTATGGCCCGCCGCTTGCTCCAGATATTTCCCATAGAAGTGTGGCTCCTGGATTATTCGCAGGCATGGGGATGGAAATTCCTATCTTCAGAAAAAAGATATTCCTCGGCGCGGACTTTACGTACCACATGTCTTTCTTCCCTTCCAGCAACCCAAAAATACCCACAGGTAGCACATATTTCCAAAACTTGGATTACAGCGGCGGTTATATGACCTACGGCGGACAGCTCATCTGGAACTTATAAAACCATGACCGAACAAAAAAGACATACCGTAACTGCTTTCAGGGTCTGCGAGAAAATACCGATACGCCAGCTGAATAACATCGAAGAAGTTCTAGGCGCTGAGATAATACACAGAACAAGTGAGCAGCTGGAACTACACAAAGACAGATATAGGATATACATGTTCAACTTTGGCGGAATAGCTTTTTTTGACTGCCCGGCCGAGGAACAGGGAGAGATAATAACAAGGTTCCTTACCGAGTTCTCGTCGATAATAGTCGGGATACAGTGGGACCTTACATCACTATCCGACAGTGTAAAGATACGTTTTGGCGATAGCGCAAAGGTGGATTTTGATTCCATAACGCTGCCGAACAGGG
>JAZDEK010000163.1:0-7215 GCA_043808895.1 Pseudomonadota bacterium | reverse complement strand
CAGTTGATATTCAACCGGATCTTCAACCGTTATGATATTCATTTCTACAGATTTTACTCTCATGAGACATGCGTACAGCGTTGTAGATTTACCAGATCCTGTGGGGCCGGTAACAAGGAATATACCGTGTTTTTTATTTATCAGCGTGTTTATGTTGTCCAAGACCTTCCCGCTGAAACCAAGTTCCGGGAGTTCCAAAAGAACGCTTGATTTATCCAAGATACGCATAACAAGTCTTTCACCGTTAGAGGTGGGAACAGTGGAAAGTCTTATATCAACATCTTTGCCCGCTATCTTTATTTTTATTCTTCCGTCCTGCGGCAGACGTTTCTCCGCGATATCAAGGTCCGCCATGACCTTAACGCGCGACGATATGGACGCGTGGAATTTTTTTGCCGTTTTAAATATATCGTAAAGTATGCCGTCTATCCTGAACCTGACCACCACGTCCTTTTCGTAAGGCTCTATGTGGATGTCACTTGCTTTTTCCTTAACTGCGCGGAAAAGGAGCGAGTTCACAAGCCTTATTATGGGAGCTTCATCGTCGCTGCCGTCCAAAAGGTCCACAGGCTCATTAAGATCGTACGTAAGGTCCTCGCCCGAAACTTCCTCAAGTCCTTCTATGAGATTTGTTGTGCTCCTTTCGTAAACTTTGTTGATAGCCTCCTGAAGCTGGAGCGGGCTTGATATCATCACCTTAATTTCTTTTTTGAATATAAGCCTAAGATCGTCTATGGAGTTATGGTTCAATGGGTCGGCAATAACCACGACGATGTAATCCTCGCTTTTGGCTATAGGCAAAGTAAGATTTTGTTTCGCGTAATTTATCGGGATATTTTTTATAAGTTCCGCATCTATTTCTGCAGTGGGTATTTGATCAAGGTACGGGTAGCCCATTTGTATGGAGAGGGCTTTCGCCAGTTCCTCAGGAGTAAGATAATTCTTGCTTATCAAGACCTCGCCCAGTCTTACTCCTTTCTGACGCTGAAGCTCCAGCACCTCTTCCAGCTGTTCAGGCGTAAGAGAAGTGTGCTGAAGAAGTATCTGGCCTATTTTGTTTCCTGATATACTCATTTATAATCCTTTAATCGAGCTTGATCATTTTTACGCCGTTGTCCGGCATATAATCTTTTTCGCTCACCGGTTTTTCGCTTTTCATCTGCAGATCAACCTTTTTCTCAACCGCGTCTATGAGCTCGGTAAATTTATCATCACCACCGAAATTCTGTTTCATAAAACCCTTTCTGCTGCCTATAGCTTTTTTGGTAAGCTCGCTGTGAGCCTCATAATTCCTGACGATGTGCGGAGTGATGAACACCAAAAGATTGGTCTTGACCGATCTGGTAGTTTTCCCCTTGAAGAACCAGCCGATAATGGGGATGTCTCCCAGTATCGGGACTTTATTATATGTTGATTGGAGGTCGTCCCTGTAGAGCCCCCCCAATACGACCGTGTCGTTATCCCTCACCACTATCGATGTTTTTATGTACCTTGAATCTGTGGACGTAGTTGTTCCCGCAAGATCACGCGGAGCCTTGTCTGTAAGGTTGGATGCATCCTGTTCAATATCCAGTTTTATAAAATCAGAAGTCTCGTTTATCCTCGGTGTGATCTTTAAAGATAGCCCTACATCGATATAATCTATGTTCTGCTGACTTAAACCCTGCTGTATCACCGTACCCTTAACTACGGGGATCTTGTCCATTACTTTTATTTCCGCGGGTTCGTTATCGGCCGCGATTATAGACGGCCTCTGCAGAACATTTGCCTCACTGTTTTTTTCAAGTGCTGTAATAAAAGCGGACAGCGACGGGATGCTGAGCGATGTTCCGTTCAATGTAACAGAAACCGTTTTTTTGCTTCCAAATCCAAGTATCATTCCGCTTAAAGCTCCCGGATTGGCGAGAAAATTCATCATTGTGTTCGTTGAAGACACCGCGGGGTCAAAACCAACAGCTCTTGGCACTTCTGAACTCAGGGCATAGTTAGACGCTATACCAAAACTTGAATCGTCGTTGAGGGTAACTTCCATGGTGATGGTTTCAAACAACACCTGTCCTTTTCTTTTATCCAAAGCCTCTATAACGCTCTTTAGAGTCTCGTACTGTTTAGGTTTCCCGCTGATCACTATTGAGTTGGTCCACTTGTCCTCTGTAACCTTAACCTGTTCAGAAGGTGATGAGTCTTTGCCGGCCGGTTTATTGGCTATTACGGCGTTAAGGGTTTTAGCGATATCTTCAGCTTTTGCGTTCTTTAGAGGATACACATGAATATCGCTTCCGCCTTCCACTTCAAAATCAAGTTTCGCCACCAGCTCTCGTATCTTTCTTATTCCGGCGTTATTGGCGAGAACGATTATTGAGTTCGTTCTATCGTCGACGAAAATGCTCGAGTATTTTTCGGCACCCTTGGTTATGACACCCGATGACTTTCCGGCAAGTGCCCCTGGCCTGGTGGTCGTTTTGCCACCACTTTCCTGGAACAAGAGGTTGAATATTATCTCCTTTATGTTCGCGGCGTCGGCGTTCTTCACATGTATGACCGCAAGTTGCGAGTTGTAACCTTTCACATCAAGAAGAGCTATCATTTCTGAAAGGTCGGATATTTGGTTTCCCGTTCCTGTGACCAGCAGCGAATTTGTATCCTCAAGAGCTTTTATTTTTATGTTCGTACTGGCCAGACCCAATTTTCTGTCGGTGAGGTCTGTTTCCAGCTGTTTAGCTTCTATGTTGTTAAGCCTTATAAGCTTGGTGATGTATTCGTCGTTCTGAGGAAAATAATCACCCTTGTATAGAGAAACTCCGCTGGATATGTCTTTTTTGTCGACTATCTTTAGAACAGGGCCAGCTTTCACCACAGCCAGGCCGTTCGAATCAAGAACAGATAGAAAAACGTTATACGCTTCCTGTATTGAGATCGAGGTAGGCGCGATTATGGTTATGCCTTTTTTGGACGCCAGGGATTCGTTAACGATAAATCTTTTTCCGGTAAGGCGGCTGATCTGTCTAACAAGCGTGAGAACATCCACGTTGTTAAAGTCAAAGCTCTCCACTATTTTATTCTCCGGCGGAGGCGATTCGGAGCTGACCACGATCTCTTTTTGTTTTTTCTGCGTTTCAGCGCCGGCATCTCCTAAGCTGAACATCACTACCAGCGCCACAAGAATATTTAAAAACATAAGCCCTCCGTTAGTTACCTTATATCCACGACCATAGTTCTTGGTTGACCGTTCCTTTCTATCTTGAATTCCAGCCTGTTGTTGCTCTGGAGTTGTTGATACAGCGACATCGCCGTGGACGGGTCTTTTATATCCACTCCGTTAACGGATTTTATTATGTCGCCGTTCAAAGCTCCCAATTTCTGATAAAGACTTCCCGGCTGTATGCTGAATAATTTAAACCCGTTCACAACTCCGTTCTCTATATTTGGGACGGCCCTTGCTTGAGTAAGAAGCTCGTTTATGTTACCCAGCGCTTTGTTAAGTTCACCCCTGTCCAAAAGCACTCTGTCGTTCCCCAATTGTTTTATCCCGGCTTGTGGGGATGATTGATCCGCGAGCTTAATATCGCCCTCATCCTCTTTCATGCCGATGTACTCAAGTTCGCCACTTGCGATATTCCTCAATATAACTTTTCTTCTGGCTATGTTCACGACCACAGCCTTGGAGAGTATGTTGTCGCCGATCACGAAAGGATCTATTTTCTTATCCTGTTTTAATTCTATCGCCGCGACGGAGCGCGAGGGATCGTTCACGACAATAGTTCCCACAAGTTCTATGTCCAGCGTCGATTTCTTATATACGCCCGCTTTCGCGTTTTCCGGCGACCATACATCGTCATCAGGTATCTCATTCTTTGAGTTAAAGAGGTTCCTTGTTACAACCACCTCGTAGTTCAAGAATTCATCCACGCTCTTTGGTTTAACCGAGGTAACAAAAGGTTTGGGTTGGTATGATTTTGTATCGTCGATAAATACAGATATCACCGCCGATAAAAGTCGTGCCGCAAAAAGAGCGGACACTATTACTAGCAGCGCTGTCACGAACCAGTGGACCCGTTTTATGTCACTGGGACTAATCATTAGTAATTCCCCAATACCCTTGGTAATGATTATACAGGTCTGTACGGCTTTTTAGAAGAATTTTAATAAGAAACAGGGTTTTACCCGATATTATAATTATTGGGAACCATACAACAAAAGACAATATCACACCACAGCGTCTAATAACATAAAATAGAATTGAAGATAACGACGCTTTACACTATAATTCCCGACAATGAAAGTTTCTGAATTCGTAAAATTCGCAAAGCAGGCTCAAAGCGTTCTAAAAAAATTGAACAAACCGGCGGAGCACATATATGTCGTGACCCCGTCCGGGACAAGAGAAGTTCCTTCGCTTGTGTTCATAAGCAGAGAATACGACAATATGGACATCTATAATAGAGCGCAGCTTGCGTCCTTCATACAAAAAGGTCCCTTGAAAATAAATTATTGTATCGTGGGCCCCAAACATATCAGTTCTTACTCATCAAGCGTGACCAGAGAGGACATATACAGGGCCGTTAAGATATATGGCAAGAAACCTTTGACGCTGAATGGAGTAGAATACGCTTCCGGCAGTGAAGCAGTTCTATAAAAATGAAGATCGGCTTTGTAGGTGTTCCGCCTCTAAAAAAAATAACGGAAATAAGAACAAAATATCCTGAAGCGAAATGGTTCGATCTTGATGTCCCGTCCGAGGGAATATCAAAGAATTTCGCAGTAAATTATATTCCTGAGACAACATGCAGCATAATCCAGACCATACTCGCCAATATATACACCGTGCGCCCTGATATTTTTATCGCCGTTACCGGCGGATCAAAATGCGATTCCGTAAAATTCATGCTCCCTATAATACAAAGGTTACTGCCCGATACAAGAATAGTTGAATGCCAGAACAGCGACTCACAGGATTTTGGTTTTCCTGTTTGTACATCCGGAATACCTTTGGCAAAGAAATTCGAGATAATAACGAACAACGTCTTAAATCCGGAACCTGCGGCCGGAATAAAAAGCACCACACCGACAGCGGGATTTTGGGGAGTACCTCCATACGATTATTCTATATTGAGTTTATTCCCTGACAACACTCATGTGTTCGGATGGACAAGATGTATGGAGAATAAAACTCCGGACAATATAAATCTTGAGCTTTTTGTCCAGCCTGAACTTCCAACGGTGTTCTTCTCCCAATCATTCTGCCAAAAGAACGTTATCGCCAAAGAACTTGCGCATCTACATAAAGGATTATATGTAGAGGTTGACGGACTCATAGACAGTAGCACCCGCGCGAAAATAGCCGCGTTCTTGGAGTTAAGAAATTGTTATTAGTGGACGCAGGAACATCTTACATAAAGACACTGGACACTGTTACTGGCGTTGTAAAGATGTATCCAATAACTGAATTCAATAAGAACAAAATTGAAAGACCCGATCATGTAACAGGTCATAACGCTGGACTTTTTAGCGGAACTAACTACGTTAACGAACTTGTGGCGCTTGCGGAAGGAACAAAAAACCTGGTCGGTGAGAAAAGTTTCACAGTACTTGATGTGGGTTCGCGCGACATGAAGCTTGTTAGCTTTGCCAGCGGGAAATTCGAAAAATGCGACTGGAACACTACATGCGGGGCGATGGTCGGTTTTACGATAGAGCTCATAATGAAATATTTTAATAAAACACCTCAAGAGTTAAGGGAAACAGAGGTTACTTTTGATATAACATGCGGACTTTTGGGAATAACAAAATTCTTTGATTCAATATCAAAGGATATTTCAGTAGAGGATGGGATATCGTCGCTGATAAAAGGCATGGCTAGATTCTCCTGGCAGTTCGCCGGCAGCCCAAGGTCTTTGTACCTTTCCGGAGGATTATCTGATAATCCTCTTTTTGTAAGTTATCTTAAAAAACTTTCGCCCGAACTTATTCCACTTGGGCGCTTGGTTCTGATAGAGGGGCTTAAAAGGAGTGCTAATAAATGAATAAACTCCTTGTAGTGCTCCCCGTCATAAATGAGAAAGAGAACTTGGAAAAAATGCTCCCTGAACTTTTGGCGTACATTAAGGACAAGGGCAGTGTTCTTTGTATAGATGATAATTCCACCGACGGAACGGACAAAATGTTTGAGCGTCTTGTAAAAGAGAATCCGAACGTGTATTACATAAGGAATAATAAAAAGATCGGGCTTGGCGACGCGTACAAAATTGGGGCTGATTTTGCCATCCGTAACGGATACGAATGGATGCAGCAGATGGACAGCGATCTTTCGCACAGGGTCCAAGACTTAAAGAATTTTGATGCCGTTATGGACAGCTCCGACCTTATTATTGGTTCAAGATATGTAAAAGGCGGCGGAATATTGAATTGGCCTCTGTCGCGAAGAATTCTAAGCCGCGGCGGAAGTATTTACGCGAGAATGATTTTAGGTTGCCCGGTGAATGACCTTACCGGCGGATTTAACAGAACCCGCACAAAAGTCCTGAAAGAGATTAATTTTAACGACATAAAAAGCAAAGGCTACGCGTTCCAGATAGAATTAAAATACCGCGCACACAAAAAAGGTTTTAGAATTAAAGAAGTCCCCATAATTTTCACCGACCGCACCGTCGGCCAGACCAAGATGTCCCAGTCTATCGTCCTTGAAGCCATCTGGAAAGTCTGGTGGATGAAATTCTTCTTATAAAATCCTAAAGTCTATCTGTACTATTACGAGGACACGGTGTTCTTTTTATTAGGCTCCTCGCCTAATAAAAAGCCACCTATTATCTCAGCCCAAAAACCTCCCGCCTCGGTTTTTGGGCTTCCGATGATGTCCTCGTAATAGTACAGATAGGCTTTAGAAATTATTCGAATTTAACGGGTGCCGCACCGATCTGTTGCAACAGTCCCAACATGTCTTCTGCTCCATCGTGCTCGACGATCTTTCCATCAATAATAGTTTCTATATCAACGCCGGTCATTTTAAATTTCTTGCCCGTCGGTTTTATGCCAAAATATGTTCCTAAATGAGTGCCTGTCAGCGTCCATTTAACTATATATGGACCCGCTCCTATCGCAAGGGATTTTTTATTGAGACTAACAAGATTTAAGATTGCGGCAATATATTCGGCTTTTATATGAGGTTTAAAACAACCTCTAGCCCTGATGGAATTTGCGCTCTTTCTCCTAATAATT
>JAZDEK010000162.1:0-9934 GCA_043808895.1 Pseudomonadota bacterium | reverse complement strand
CATTCTTGTTTTGACTTTTTTAGGGAAACTGACTTTTTCGAACTGTTCAGGAAGATGGAATCTGTTGATATAGAACTCCCTCACCCCGTACTGATATAAAAGGTTTATAGTGTATTCAAGGAGCGGAGTGCCAAGGATCTTTATCATCGGTTTTGGAACAGTATCCGTTATTGGTTTTAAACGTGTACCGTACCCTGCACACAAAATAATAGCCTTCATTTAATTACAGCCTCTAAAACAACCCGTCTCCATTCCGGGAAAGAGCCTAACACTGATCTTATTTTCTCAACTGATGGTGGAATGTATCTCATGTATCCGCTATTTCCCTTTTTGATCTTTTGATACGCGTATGTACCAAGTATCTTGATCCCACGCTGAAGATAACAGAGCTCATAATATCTTTTATACTCCTTGCTGTTCACACCCACGACATCCTTTATGCCGTCGTAGTATTTTTCAACAAGCTCATTTGTAATGTCCGAGGTCAATTTTATATAAGGATCGATCGTCAGCGACGCGAGGTCATATGTAAAAGGCCCCATTCTTGCGTCCTGATAATCAATAACAACAAGATGACCGTTCTTGACCATAAGGTTCCTGGAGTGATAGTCCCTATGTAAAAAGAGTTGTGCCTGCTTCATCATCTCGTCCACCAGTTCATTAAAGAACGGCAAAAGTCTTTTATCGCTGCTTTGGCTGTAATATTCGTTGGTCATAACAAGTTCAGAAATAAATTTCTCTTTCGTAAAACTTACGTCAAAGCTCCGCGCAGCCGTTTGATATAAAAGCATAATATCCAGCGCCTCGTCATAGCATCTTTTGAGCTGCGCCTTGTCTGACACATCCTGAAGATGTAAAGAGCCGACGTCCTCCTGTAATATGGTACCCTTTTCGTAATCCGTTTCATACATTTCGGGAACTCTTATCCCAAGCGCCTTAAAGAACCTGTTACATCTGACTATCGGAGAGTTCTTGTCGAACGGTTCATCCTGCATCAGTACTTTTGTGCCGGAGTCGGACAAAACCCTGTAATACTTCCTTGTTGAGGCATCTCCGCTCAAAAGTTCCATTTTGGTCTTTACGGGCAAAAGTCCCTCCGATTAATTTTAATAGGAATATTCCCTCTACAATATTAAGCTAATACTGCTAGTATATCAAAAAGAAACTGTATGACCAAAAGAGTTATAATAATTCTCTTCGTGTTCTTCGCTTTTGTGGCGGGGTATTTTATCCGCGACAGCGTAAACACCCCCGCCGAACAAAAGAACACGGAGCAAGTAACGGTCCCCAGGCAACCGGCTTTTGTAACCAATTCCGAGGCTGTAGAAGAGCTAAGCCCTGTCGCCCGTGAGCGCTACATAACGCTTGCGGCAGAATATCTGGCTTATATAAGAGAGCTCCCCGAAGAAAATAGACCGAGTTTCGGGGAATTCATGAACAAGAACAGGACCGCTGGGAACGTCGACGATGAGATCCGGGGCTGGCAGGAAAAGAATGATACAAAAGATATATACACGATAAACGGGCGTGTTTACTGCGATTCCCTAAGAAACAAGAACATTGACGTAATGGTGGCTGTTTTTGTTCCCTCGGACTTAACAAGCGTAATGCCGCAACATCCTTCCGGCATTACATTTACAGACTGCCATAAAAAGCAATTCAGCATCCAGCTCGAACTAATTTCGCCTTATGGGGAGTCGTCTATACCTGTGTCTGTGTCGGCGTACGGGTTTGAACGCTCCAAAACAAACCCGTCGGCATTCGGAACAAATAACGACATTAAGGACGTGCCTGTGCGCATGCTCGCCGAGAGAAAAGATAACCCAGAGGTAACAATAAAACTTCTCGAGTTAAAACGATCAATGCCTGATTCGTCCATTTCCATAGAGACTGTGGGCGGACAAATAATATCTCTCTACGGGCTCGACAACATAACAAAGCTAATGCCTGATTTTAACGTCTTCAAAACAACAGTGTCGGACAGCACCGGGAACGCCCAAATAAAAGGACTCGCGCCTGGATCAAATCTTTTAATAGAGTTAATGAACAGCGACGGCAGCGATAAAAAGATATCTTTTATAACCCAAACATCCGCTGGAGACACAAAAGTATCTGTGCCACGGTCGGCACTAGAAAAAGAATCAGGATCCTTTGTTATAATACCTCCTGGGAATTTGCCCGACGGTGATATCACGATATTGTCCAGGACGCTTAACGATAAAACATCAAAACATTTTGATAACACCAGGTTCAGTCCTCTGTTCTTTGCTCTCACCGATAATAAAAATGCATCCCTTGACCTTAAAACAGGGAACAAAAGCATGGGCGTTATGCCGCTGTTCCTGAAAAAGGACGCTGTGGTTGTAATAGAACCGTCGCCAAAGTTCATATCAAGATTGTGCGGGAAGATATCCTCAGGCAGCGGCAAAAGGCCTATCTATTCCGTCGGCGTAAAGTACACGGACAAACAAACCACAACGAACAAGTCCGGAGCATTTTGCCTGAGCGATGTTAATATAATAGATTCTAACATTGAGGTAAGGATCAGCTCCGATGAACAGGATTTTATAGTGACCGTCCCTGTTATATATTCACACAGGGAACTATATCTAAACATAACCGCGCCGGGAAAGGAGATCCTAAAAAAATGGAGCAAAATAATCCCGTCTGTACCGGTGAACGGCGTTATCTACGGCGATTATCCGTACTATAAAAGTTATCACGCTTTTATATCAGGGATAGATGAGAATATAACAACAGAAGCCACATATATAGACGACAAAACGTGGCTTCCTTCAAAAGATAAATTCTCAACATCTTTCGCGCGAGGCAGTGCCGGTTTTGGCCGTTTCATGTTCGCGAACGTTAAGCCTGGGCGTTATGTAATATATCTTCTAGCTCCAGAGAACATCATCCATTCAAGAATAATAAAAGTAGAGTCGGGAAAAATCACCATCGTTAATTAACGGGAGGGTTAAAATTGAAGATAAAAGATAAAACGCTTTGGGTCATTTCCGGCATCATATTCGCTGTAATACTAATATTCGTTTTCTTTCAAAAAAATAAATGCGTTAAAAAAGATAACGCCATATGCGTAATAGCTGCCGGTGCTCATAAAATAAAAGCAAAAGTGGCCTATTCAAGACAAGCGCAGACCAAAGGATTAATGGGCGTTAACGACTTGGGGGACGGAGAAGGAATGATATTCGTTTATGATGATCCGGAGCAGCTTTCTTTTTGGATGAAGAA
The DNA here is from genome assembly GCA_043808895.1 of Pseudomonadota bacterium. Classification (GTDB taxonomy): domain Bacteria; phylum Bdellovibrionota; class JAFGOL01; order JAFGOL01; family JAFGOL01; genus JAZDEK01. Next base: position 6,685 of record JAZDEK010000162.1, on the reverse strand, counting down.
CACCCTTATACCTTTGGATATCGCTTTTATAGAGGCTGACGGAAGGATCGCTATCATACACAACATGAGAACCGAGCTCGGGAAGCCGGACTTTGTTCTTCCAACTTACGCCTCACCTGTGCCGGTAAAATTCGCCGTAGAGGTCCCTGTGGGATGGTTCGCATCCAAGGGCATTAAAGCAATGGACTATCTTGTTATACCAAAAGAGTTACAGTGACAGAGGCTTCTCTTCTTTTGGCAACACAGGCTTATCATCCCTTGGTAGTGAAGTCTTTTCTTCCTTCTTTGATTTGTTCTTACCTTTTCCCGATTCTTTCTTTTCTTCTTTTACTTCGGTTGCAGGAGCCGTTGCCTCTTCTTCCGATTTTATTATCCCTTTAGGCTTGGAACATTCTCCCACATACTCTTCAAGTTTTGGATGCGCCGCAAGTTTTAAGCAATCAAATGTTGAGACAGAAAAACTTGATCCCATATTCTGAGAGACCCAACAAACGCACGCGTTCACGTCCATGTAATAGTACAGGTCGTCTATCCCAAGATCAGCCCTAACGATCTTTGTATGCTTAACATCCAAGTCAATTTTTATAAGCTTGGCGCTATCAGCATACGCAGCAGTAGAAAACGCAACCAATAAACAAACAGCAATTACGGTCTTAACATAGCTCATACAATTCCTCCTTTTTATCGTTTATAGTCGGCATATTACTCCACGTACGGTATAAAAACCAGCATTTTTCTCTTGCAATAGAGGGGGTTAACTAATAATTAATTAAATATGAACATAAAGAACTTTTTCTACCGGGTTTATAACGTATTCGCAATGATAATTCTTGCTTATCTCTTCATTGCGCAGAAAGCCTGGAAGGTAAAATGAAGATAGGCATAATATCCGATTATTTCTATCCGGCTATAGGCGGAATAACAGAGCACGTTTATAATTTTGCCAAAAGTGCCACAAGGATCGGGCACGATGTAAGGGTAATAACCCCTTCGCCGTTAAATTACTCGGCGCGGGAGCTGCGCGATATAGACAAAAGGCTCTTGAACGGAAATGTCATTCGTTTTGGAGTACACCTTCCTGTTTTTTCGAACGGGTCACTTAGTAGAATAGGCATAGCTTTTAACATCGACAAAAAACTTAAAGTCCTGTTTGAAAAAGAGAAGTTTGATGTAATTCATTCCCATTCGCCTCTTGCCGGTTATATTCCTCTGCTCGCTGTAAAATACAGCAACACAACAACAATAGGGACCATGCACACATATTTTAAAAGCAACTTCTGGTTCGATAAATTCAGACATGTTCTGGCTAAATATTATGATGCTATGGACGGATGTATCGCGGTGTCCGAATCGGCAAGGGAACTTATAGATCGATACCTTGATAGAAAACCCACTGTTATCCCCAACGGTATTGATGTCAACGTTTTCGGTAACACGGATAAAAAGATACCGGAGTTCTCGGACGGAAAAATAAATGTTTTCTTTATAGGAAGAGCAGAGACCAGGAACGGCCTTGATGTCCTTATAAGGGCCTTCTCTTTGGCAAAAAAGAAATTCCAGAACATGCGTTTAATTATCGCCGGTGATGGACCGTTCCTTGAACATTATAAAACCCTGGCTGCGGAACAAAACTGCGGAGACATACATTTTGTCGGCAGAATTTATGAAGAAAGACCCGCGTATTACAACACAGCGGACATACATGTGTTCCCAGCGGAAATAGCAACATTCAGTATAACGGTCCTGGAGGGACTTGCCGCGGGAAAACCCGTAATAACCACCGACATGAAAAGTTTTAAAGAAATAATGACCGACGGCAAAGAGGGTTTTCTTGTTAAATACGGCGACCATGAAAAAATGGCGGAAAGAATATTTGAGCTCGCGAAGAATCCCGAACTCCGAAATAAAATGGGCGCTGCGGCAAGACAAAAAGCGCTGAATTACTCATGGGAGAACATAACAAAACGCGTTATTGATTTCTACCAGGAGCGCATGCAAAAAAGATGCCGCTAAAACACCGACTAAAAATAATACTCCTTATCCTTCTATGGCTTGTGATCGTTGTCAAAACACCGGCCGCAATTTATCTCCCGCTCACTCTGTTCGGAATTTACGTCCTTTATATAGTTTGGCCAAGGTTCGACCTTACTCCATCGGTATCACTAAAAGACAAAGAAAGAACGATCGCGCTCACATTTGACGACGGCCCTACACCTGGGTTCACGGATAAGATACTGGACATATTAAAAACCACATCCGCAACAGCCACATTTTTTATGCTGGGGCAAAAAATAGAAAAAAATAGCGAGCTCGCGAAAAAAGTTCTTCTTTCCGGAAATGAAATAGGCGGCCACACGTATGCGCATAAAAAGCTTCACTTTTTAAATTACGAAGAGATCGATAACGAAATATCAAAAACACAAGAGTTGATAAAAGCCATTTACGCAGCGACGGGAAATAAAGAGAACTTTAAGAACATCTTTCGGGCACCACATGGTTTTAAAAGCTTTACGCTAAAAAAATATCTTCGGGATAAAGGCATCGCTCTTATACCGTGGACAAAGGGGGTGTGGGATACCGCTCTCCCTGGAGAGCACCATATATATAAAGAGGCGACACGTTCTCCGAGCAACGTTGAAATACTGTTACTCCACGACGGACATGAACCCGCAGATGATGTTTTGGCGGCACTTCCAAAAATCATAGACTTCTATAAGAATAACGGATACAAATTCGTAAAGGTGTCCGAATTAATAAAGGGAGAACATAACGTCGGTGGATATCCTAAATAAAAAGCTGTTCCATATACTTGGATTACTAATATCGCTTGTGTTCATTTTTTTTGTTTTCAGGGGAACAGACCTTGCAAATATAATCAATATCATCTCGGGCTTGAATTTGGTATCTGTAGCAACCGTGGCAGTACTAAGCCTTGCTCTTGTGGTGTTTAAAACGCTTAGATGGAAGCTCCTGCTAAATAAATCAGAGCACATACATTATGCCAAACTTCTCAAAATAAATTTCGCCGCGCACATGTTCAACATAATATTCCCGTTCCGCGCCGGAGAGATCATACAGATCTTCCTCACAAAGGGGCACGCCAGCACCGGAAAATCAAATATCACGGCAAGCATAGTATTGAACAAATTCTTTGAACTTCTTTCGCTTCTTGTAATTTTCTATTCTTTGATCGCGGCTGTATCGATACCCATCCCGGCGTTCTGGTTACACCCTATTAAATACCTTCTGGTGTTCTCGATAGTTTTTCTTCTTTTATTCGCTTTTAGGATCATCGACGGCAAAAAGATCAAATTGCCAAAGAACGCGCTGTTAAAAAGCGTCCATTCCTTTCTTGTGTCACTAAACCACATAAGCGACAAAGTCCTGCTTGTTAAGGCTGCGCTGCTGTCGATGTTCGTGTGGGGCATAGAGATATTCATGATCTATATTTTGTTGAACGCGTTCAATATCACCGTGCCTGTGTGGGCTTCTGTTGTGGTGCTTGTTGGGATAAATCTGGCGATGCTTATCCCGGCAACAAGCGCAAGTTTTGGTACATACGAATATTCCATAATTCTGGTACTCGGTATTTTCGCCGTAACAAAGGACGTTGCTGTCGCATTTGCGGTTACGCTTCACTTTCTTGAAATAATATTGGTGCTTTCGGCCGGCATATTCTCTTATATAAAGATACGCCCGGCGTTGGCCGTTGTAATACTGTCCATTGTTCTCTCAGCAAGCGCATTGTGCGCTTCTACAAATTCAGGCTCTGTAAAACTCAACACCATTATCGTTGAGGATTTTAAGGACAACACCCCAGGCACAGCTCCCAGGGAATGGTCGCGTGGAAATAACGAGGACGGAAAAATAGATTATTACATTGTAAAAGAAAAGAACAAACTGTTCTTTCGTGGAGACTATATCCCTGGAACCACGGGCAAGATAATACACATAAAAAAACGCTGCGACATTAAGAACACTCCGTACTTATCATGGAAATGGCGCGCAAGGGAATTCCCAAAACTGGATTCAATAGAAAAATTCGAGGAACCTGATAACGTCGCTACAGTATACGTGCTGTTCAAGAAAAGGTTGATAATAAAATATGATTGGAGCCAATTTAACTGTAAGAAAACGCCCGATGGCGAGCCGTTCTTTTTTGAGTCAAACAGCTCCAGCAGGATGATAATAAAACCTTTGAGGTGTACGACTAAAAGAAAGCTTAAGTGCTGCAAGGATAAGGCGAACGTATGGAGAACAGAAAAAGTAAACCTTATTGAAGATTTCAAGAAGTTCTTTAAAAGGGATTGGACCCCTGAGTACATAGAGGGCATAGGGATACTTGTTGACGGTGATGACACAAAGACACCCGGAGTATCTGCTGATTTTAGTGACTTTGTTCTAAGTTCGAAATAAAAGAGTTGGAAGATGTATCAAAACTTTAAAGACACCTTAAAAAATATAATGTCTTGGTATAACGGTGTTGTTTTTCGTCATACAACGGCTCTCCTCATATTGACCTGCCTTACCACAGCGGGAAGCCTTTACTTTGCATTACAGCTCCCTGTGAAAACGGACTTCTTTGAGCTCTTGCCTGAAAATTATAGAAGCATCGACGATCTTAATAAGGTAATAGACCACGTGGGCGGTGTCGGGAATCTTATCATCGCCGTTGAAACAACGGATTTTGAGGCAGGCAAAAAGTATGTAGAGGATATAGCTAGCGCCATAAAACAGCTTCCAAAGGACGAAGTAACCGACGTAAATTATAATATAAAGGACATAAGAAAATTCTTTGAGAACAATATCCTTCTGTATTTGGACAAAGATGACCTTATAAAAGTAAAAGAGCGTCTTAACGCCAAACTTGAATATGAAAAAAAGAACAATAATCCTTTATACTTTTTTAAAGAACTTTTAACTCCTGTTGAATTCAACGTAGACGATATAAGACAAAAATATGAAAAAAGGACGGGAAAGGACGAAGAGTCCTTTAAAGATGGTTACATCAGCGGCTATAACAACACGCTGCTCGCAATAATGATAAAGCCAAGAGGTTCCGCCGCCGGCATTGAGAAAGCGAAATCCCTTATCCAAAAAGTTCAAAAAATACTGGATGAACATCCGGCGGCAAATTATCACCCATCCATAAAGCCTCACCTCTGCGGAAATTTTCAAAGCATGGTCGAGGAATACGACATAATAATAAACGACGTTGTGGAAACGCTACTTTTGGTGTTTGCGCTAGTGGGGCTGGTTATCTTTATTTTCCTGGGGACACTCAGCTCGATATTCCTATTGCTGTTAAACCTTTCCGTCAGTGCATCCTGGACAATGGGAATAACGTATCTTTATATACGACAACTGAACTCACAAACAGCTTTCCTAACATCACTGGTGATCGGTACCGGAGTAAATTACGGCATCATATATCTTGCCAGGTATTACGAAGAACGAAAAAAGAATAGATCCATCCAGGAAGCGATCGTAATATCAAGCAATTCAACAATTATTCAGACTTTTCTTGCATCCGCAACAACGGCTGTGGCATTCATAACTTTGATGTTCGCGCACACAAGGGGATTCAGTCAGTTCGGTTTTATAGGTGCTGTAGGGGTAACACTGTGCTGGATAAACACATTCGCAATACTTCCCGTATTTATCATCACATGGGAAAAAATTCTAAGTAAAAGCGGTGTTAAAATAAAATTTAACGTTCATTTTAATGCCTTTAAGCACCTTTCTCCTTACATAATGAAATACTACAAGACCACTCTCGCGCTTTTCGTGTTGATCTTGTGCTGCACTATATACTTCACTATTCAATACTACCCTCACAAACTTGAAACAGATTTTTCCAAACTTAGGAACGTGCAAAGTGAAAACAAAGGGACGGCATACTGGGATGAAAAAGTCGGAAAATTATTTGGTGATAACGCTTCTCTTACTCCGGCTGTTGTTATAGCCAAAGACGCCGCAGAGGCCGAAAAGATATGCGACAGCATAGACGGTAAAATTAAAGACCTGCCCGAGAAGTTCAAAGGCATAGCATCATGTTACAGCGTTACAAGAATGCTCCCAGACAAACAGGAAGAAAAACTCCCGATAGTAAAAGAGATCCGGAAACTGCTGTATAGTAAATCTGTTAAGTTCTTGGACGATAAACGCTACGACGATATAGTGAAGTTCAGGGAAAAAATAAAAACACGCCCGTTGGTCCCCAAAGATCTCCCTTATTCAATAACAAAGAATTTTGACGACATATACGGGAACATCGGCGTGATAGTAGTCGTAAATCCTTTGATGGAACAAAAGCTTACCGAAAACCTTGTTACGTTCGCTGAACTTGTAAGAAAGAATGAACTCCCTGACGGTAAAGTAGTTTATTCATCAGGCGAGTCTGTGATCTATGCCGACCTTTTAAACGCTATTGCTGTCGACGGGCCTAAAGTCACGATCCTTTCTTTTCTTTTGGTTTTGCTGGTTGTTTTTATTTCAGTACGGAGAATAAAAGATACCGTGATCATAATCTTCACCCTGCTAAGCGGCGTAACATTTATGGCAGGGCTTATCTCGTTCTGCGACATAAAACTTAACTTCTTTAACTTTATAGCACTGCCACTTACGTTCGGGATCTGCGTGGATTATGGCGCCAACATGTTCCTAAGGTACAAACAGGACGGCA
>JAZDEK010000161.1:0-5683 GCA_043808895.1 Pseudomonadota bacterium | reverse complement strand
GGAGTACATTCCGAAATTGAATCCAAGGTCAACGAATACATTGCCGACAGAGAGCGCAAACACCCTCTTGATCTTCCATCATGTGGCTCTGTTTTTAAAAATCCTTCTAGCGGAAAAGACGCGTGGGAGTTGATACGGGACGCTGGGCTTTCCGGTTTCTCGGTGGGCGGGGCAAAGGTCAGCGAAAAGCATACTAATTTTATAATTAACGCCGGCGGCGCGACAGCCTCGGATGTTATTGCTCTTATAAATGAAATAAAGACCAGGGTGAAAAAGCACAGCGGGATCCTTTTGGAAGAAGAACTAAGGGTTCTTTAATATATACTTTGTTGTTATAGAAACAGCGTTCAACAAAAGTAGCACGCCTATTCCCAATTGTATTTGCAGGTTATCTATCTTGTTGAGATAGATGTACGCGGCAATAGTTCCACCCACGGCAAAAGGCATCATCAACATGAACGACGTGTAATCTATGAACTTGTTCTTTATATTTATCATTGTCGCGGTGAAGGAAAGAACGAACATGAACGGCATCGCTATTCCTATGGATTCTTTTGCCGGAACTTCAAATATATATATCAGTATCGGTGTTAATATCGCTCCACCGCCTATGCCTAACGCCGAAGATATGACCGCGACGATAAATCCGGATATCCAAAAAGTTTCCATCGGCATCTCATACAAAAATTCCGCGTTTATAAAAAGCGGGTTGAGTATCATTGCGATACCCATAATATAAAAATACGCGATGATAAGATACGTTATGGTTTTACTTTTAAATAAATTTAGAAATATCGAACCAAACACTGCTCCTAGAACTCCAGCCCCCATCAGATAAAGATTGTTCTGAGAGATCTCTAACGTTTTCATGTGAAAATGTTGAAGCGTACCGGATAATGTTATGAACATTATGATAGCAAGAGAAGTCCCAACGGTTTTTTTTGTTTTCACTCCAGTGAATAAGAGCACGGGGATCAATATGATGCCGCCGCCAACGCCAAACATCACCCCGACCACGCCTGTAAGGAACGCGGCAATAATTTGTGCAAGCCGTCTAAACATGCAAATATTGTATCTTTTATTGACGAATTGTAAACACTATTATCGGTGTGAGTATCAGTAGGTACGTCGCCGGAAACACGCACAGCAGAAGCGGTATAAGCGCCTTTGACGGAGCTGTTTGTTGAAATCTCAGAGCCCTTTGCTCCAATTTTTCTGTTATATCTTCAGCCATTTCTCCAAGCTCAGAACTTATCGGTATTCCCATTCGGTATCCTCGTTTTAGAACAGTGGTTATCCTTTCTATAAAAGGCTCTTTTATTTTTTCCATGTTGGATATCAGTTCGGACGTGGATGTTGAATTAATTATTTCATGTTCAAATATCTTTTTTATTAATCCGGAAGAGGCGATGTCCTTTAATGAGTTCATTATTGAGCTTCCGCTTCGCAGTGAAAGCGAGATATATTCGCACAAGAGCGCGTTATTAAGCTCATAACCAGGATCGAACTTTGTGATCTTTGAAAAAAAATAAACGCCGAAAGAATGTATAACCAGCGCTGTTATTAAAAGAGTGATCCCTAGCGAATACGTTACAACGGGTTTTATTAAATAAGGATAAAGAACATTCATTACGACAAAAAGAAGATACGGAAGTATGGTCCCTACTATCATCTGGATTTTCGTGTTCAGCATCTGCGCCGATATCCTTTCTTTTATATTTATCCTTAAATATACAGCCCGCGATAATTTTTTAAGATTATCACAAAGAGCGGCCCCGTTCTTGTAATGCGAAAGTAGCGCTGTCCAGAACATTTTAAGAAAGATATTTTGTGCCTTATTGAGCACGTGTTCCAACGCGGTTATTGAGCTATGTTCTTTGGACAGTATTAAGAACATTGAAAGCTCGTTCTTAAGCGGCGGTTTTATTTTTGTAAGGCTGTCGGCTATGGTCTCGGTGACAGATATCCCCCCGGTCAGATTGGATGTTAGGTTATTGAGCAAAACCAAGAGCTCCTGTTCGATCAATTTGTTCTTATTAATTATGATAAGTTTTTTTGTAAGTTCCGGCAGAAATGCAAAGGAATAATTATATTTTTTCGGCAGTTTCCACAGGAGTTTTCTCTCCAGTGAATTTATTTTTTTTAGATTCTTTACCGCTTTAAGATAAGAACTAAAGATAACGCTTAAAAACATGAATATCAGGGCGAAAACCAGCAATGAATAAAAATATATCATAATCTTGTGTAGTTTATCGCTTCAAGTATGTTTTCTTCTTTTACGTCCACTTGGTTCTCGAGCGCGGCTATAGTTTTTGAGACATTAATTATCTTTTTTATGATCCTGATGCTGACGGCGCTTGAATGTATGTGTCTGTCTAGAACATTTTTTGCTTCTTCGGAAATTTTTTGCCTTATATTTTTCGATTTAAGGTCGTTCTTGAAAGCGATAGAATCTATAACGCGTTCGCGCATTTTCTCTGACGTGTTGATGCCTGTGTTATCGTGCTCTGTCGCGCCGCCCCGCTCCAACATTTCACGTGCCGTAACTTTAGGCGCTGTCATAACGACCTTAAGGTCAAACCTGTCCATAAGTGGGCCATTTAACCTTCGTTGGAATCTTTGAAGATTGGCGTTGGAGCATTTGCAGCTGCCGTCTCGTTTTAATAAGTTCCCGCAGTCGCACGGGTTAGATGCCGCGACGAGCAGAAAATCCGCGGGCATTGAGTGAGAAAAGTTGGCGCGTGAAATATCTATTCGTCCTTTTTCTAAAGGTTCTCTAAGCGCGTTCAATACATTATGTTTAAATTCGCTAAGCTCGTCTAAAAATAAAACTCCCTTGTGTGCCAAGGTTATTTCTCCAACTTTACTTCCGCCTATAAGCGCTGTATCGCTTGCCGTGTGATGAGGCGCTCTACAGGGTCTATCATGGAGTATGGAACTTTTTTCTCCCAAAAGTCCCGCTATGGAATAAATGCTATTCACTTCAAGTTTATCGTCGTTATTCATGGGAGGCATTATTCCGGGAACCCTTTCTCCTATCATTGTCTTCCCGCAGCCCGGACTTCCTATTAATAAGAGATGATGCCGTCCTGCTGCGGCAATTTCGGCGGCTCTTAGCGCGACGGGTTGTCCAATAACGTCGGAAAAATCCTTGCCGTCGACGTGACCATGCTCTGTTTGTGCACCGTCATTATCCACGCCGGCCATTTTCCAATCACCACTTTCGCCGAGATACTCCGACAGTTCCTCTCCGTTCGCGAGCTTTATCAGATCCATAATATTTTTTACCGGCAGCGCTTTATCTTTAAAAAAATAAGCCTCGTTGGAATTCATATAAGGAATAACGACACGAGCAAAATCATTTTGCGCGAAATTTAATATAGGAAGTACGCCTGTAACGAACCTCAGCTCTCCTGTTAAAGAAAGCTCTCCGTATAAAAGATGTTTGTCCAAAGAGTCGAGCGGTATAACTCCGATGGCTTTTAACAGCGCCGCAGCGATAGGAAGATCGAACCCCGCTCCCTTTTTAGGAATGTCGGCTGGGATAAAATTTATGACGAATCTTTTTAACGGTACCTCAATTTTACACGCCCTGAACGCGGTGGTTATTCTGTAAAAACTTTCTCTAACAACAGCGTCTGGAAGTCCTGTTATCTTTATCCCCGGCAGGCCATTATATCCCGCGACTTCCACCTTTACAGCCTTGGGCGAGAGGTTATCGATATTCGCTGTATATACATATGCATACATAACCCATATATGTGCAACGCGCGCGCCGTCCGCAAACTGCTATATTTATGTTTGAATAAGACGAAAATCTGTATAATATGCCGATATGACACTTAACCTTGAAAGCTATCTAAAATCTAAAAAAACGATAATTGAGTCGGCGTTGCAAAAATTTTTTGAACATGGCGATGTGCCCACTCTGGTTTCCTCAATGAATTACAGTCTGCTTGCCGGTGGAAAAAGAGTCCGCCCCATACTTACTTTAACAGCGTACGACATCTTTAACGGCAAAAAGAGTAAATTAGAGCCGGACTACGCGGAGATATTGCCTCTTGCCTGCGGCATAGAGATGATACACACGTACAGTCTTATCCACGATGATCTTCCCGCGATGGACAACGATGATCTAAGACGAGGAAATCCTACTAACCATAAAATTTATGGCGACGCGGTGGCAATTCTCGCAGGCGACGCCCTTCTTACAGAAGCGTTCACTGTATTTACTCAGCTCCTTAACTTTTACGAAGCAAAGAATGTTGCTCACACCATTGAGTACGTTGCACGCGCGTCCGGTTTTAACGGGATGGTCGGCGGCCAAGTGCTTGATATAGAAAATGACGGTAACGACCCTTTTAAAATAAACGAGGAATACTTGAGAAAAACTTCCTACTTTAAAACGGGCGCCCTTATAACAGCAAGCGTTGCTTCTCCCGCGGTACTTCTTAATAGAGTGGAAGATGTAAAAAAACTTGAAGAGTACGGAAAGGCGATAGGTCTTGCGTTCCAGGTGGTGGACGATGTGCTTGGGGTAACTTCAACAAGAGAGAAACTTGGCAAATCCCCGAATATAGACGCTGAAAATAATAAAAAAACATTTGTTACAATAATGGGTGTTGATGGTGCCAAGAAACTTGCCAAAGATGAAATAGAAAAAGCAAAAACATTTGTGTCGTCTTATGGAAAGACCGCTGAGCCTCTTATGGCGATCGCGGATTATATAATTTTACGAAGTTTTTGAGCCTGCTGTTTTTGTTTCAACCAAACATAGCCCGCTATAGCGATAAAGAACATTAAGTTGTGATTTGTCTCGTAGTCGCCAAAGTTCCACTCAAAAAATCCATTTACTATAAACGAGACAAATCCGCCAAACAGGCCGTTACACAAAGCGGTGTTATACCAGTCGTGTGTTCTCTCAGCGGTGTTGTAAGCTTTAATCGTCATTATAAACAAAATGATCCATAGCGCTAAAAAAGGAATAGTGCCAAGGAGTCCGGTGCCTGAAAGCATCTGTATAAAGATGTTATGGGAGTGGCCTCTAAAACCTGTATCTTGTGTGATCCCTAGTTTTTTATAATATTCAAAGGTTACAGGCTCGTTAATTCCATAACCTACCCCCTTTATGGGGTGATCTTTAAACATGGCAAGATGCGTATTGTATATCTGGAATCTTTTAACATCGCCTGCTTGGGCAAGGTGTTGAACAGTGCTATCTGCTTTTAATTTGAAATGCGGACTTGTTTTGTAGGCGATCGCCGACACCACTAGCACGAGTAGCATTATTAATATGTAAGGTGCTTTTCTGCTTAAGAACATTTGAGCCACTGCGCCGCATAACACCGCTCCCACTATTGCTCTTGAGCCTGAGAAAACAAAGCTGACAAGGAACAAAATTATCAGAACAAACAAGAACGATCTTAACGCGGGATGCATTCTTCCCATTAATAAAAAAGACAGCATGATAAAGAAGTGGAACTGGAACACATTTATATATGTAAGGTACATATTGAACAACTCTCTCGTTAGCGAATTGTTCTGAACCCCCCAATCCATTTTCCAGTTCCCCATTATTGGATCAAAGCCGCTGAATTTCTGAAGCAGGGCGTATGTAACTAAAGGGAGCATAAAATAGAGAAGTATTTTTAGTGCACGCTTGTAAGTGAAGAGTCTGTTAAAG
>JAZDEK010000160.1:0-2615 GCA_043808895.1 Pseudomonadota bacterium | reverse complement strand
ATCGTCCTTCTTTACGGGGGAGCCATTGAGAATATCCATATCGATAACGGAAGTGAGTTTAAAAAAGAGTTTGAAAGGGCGGCGGAGCAACTCGGGATTGAGCTCTATCACGCTAGGCCGTATCAGCCGAAAGACAAGCCTCTGGTTGAAAGATTTAACGGCACTTTAAAGCAGGAATACATTGACCTTGGAAACTTCACCTTAGATGTCGAGGAATTCAACAGAGGATTAATGGAATGGATTATCTTTTACAATTTCAAGAGGCCTCATTATTCTTTGGGGTTAAAAAGACCGTTTGAATTTGTTAATATGAAGGTACCAAAAGTGTTACCTATGTACTCACCCATAACATTGACTTGACTACAAGACTGTTTTTTGCTATAATTTGTCTATTATAAGCGGTGACAGCGCGAATGCTCTCATCGAAATATAAGCCCGGTAGTTCCCCGACGACAAAGTGTCGGGGCAGTTTCGTCCAGAGGACGATCAGCCTCTGGCTGAGGTTACCAGCCCGACAGTCGTCGTACTGGCGGGGAACGCCACACCTTGATAAAATATATGCATGTATAAGGTCTATGTTTTGTCTGACAACAACGGGAAAATTTACAAAGGGATGACCAGTAACTTGGATAGAAGGCTCAAAGAACATTCAAGTGGTCGAACTAAAACAACGCGTAGTTTTAAAAATATAAAATTAGTTTATTTTGAAGAATTTCCTAATAGAATTGAAGCGAGAAAAAGAGAAAAATATTTTAAGTCAGCCGCTGGTAGGAAATTCTTGAAGAATAAGTTATCGGGGCCCGGTAGTTCAGTTGGTTAGAACGCCACACTGTCACTGTGGAGGTCGGCGGTTCGAGTCCGCTCCGGGTCGCCATATTTTGCACAACTACCAAAGGTAGTAGTAAAAAATATTGTTCCGTGTGCGGACGAGAAGTGAAATCCCGACCGAAGCGTCGGGGAGTCCGCCCTGCCCAGCGAAACTTTCCGCGAAGTTGTGTCCGGGTCGCCATGAAAAAAAGATTTACCGAGTCCTTTTTTTGTTTCGTTCATTTTGTTATAATATTGTTAAATAAATGAAAAAGAAATTTTCAATAATTATATTAATAATAATTATCTTTGTTGTACTAACAACACTTTTATTTATTATGGCAATGAGGGAATGTCTTGGAACCGGTGGATATAAAAACGGCGCTTATATAGCACGAGCTAATTGTGAGATTAACGGACCATATGATGTTTTTATAATAATTAAAACCTCGTTCTAAACTCGTCCCTGTATGCTCGCCAGGTATTATTAAAAGGCTTTACGAAGCCTTTTTAAATTATTTATTAAAAAGAAAAGTCGCGCTCCTTGCCAATGGTTTGGCCCGGAACGCGACTCATGGTTTGGTCCTCTTAGGACCCTGAATCTTCTTTCCAGAAGGCGATTCGACGCGGAGGATACTTGGAAATCGATGGATTATGTGCCTCCATCGTGTCCTGGCGGTCCCCGTAATCAGTGAAGCAGTTGTACTCCTTACTCAGAATAGAGCCATCGGGCATCCTGACCCAGAGCTGTATGTTCCAGCTCTTCAGACCCAGTTCTTCCCAGTAGACGTGCTCGCATCGAGTACGAAGTTCAACCCGCTCATACCGTCCACTTGACAGCACTTTGGCATAGCCCTTGCCGAGATAAACGTTGATGTCGTGAGTCCTCACCCAGTATGTACCGGGATCGACACAACACGGAACGAAATCATCGTCGCTGACCTCTTTGTTGATTGGCCACTGTGCGACATGAAAGAAAGTCCAGCATTCAGTCTTTTGGAACTTCAATCCTAGATGATCCCTGAGGATTGCTCCGAGAAACTGGATGAGTTCCACCGCGGTTGCAGGGACTCGTATTTTCTTCGAGCGCGACATGGTTCCTCCCTATGGGGAATCGATTCACCTTCCTATGGGAAGGTACTTCCAGTATTATGGCTGGACATGGAAGAGATAATAACACAAATAAGCAAAAAGGTCAATATTATTATATGTAAATAGTTCTAAACTCGTCCCTGTATGTTCGCCAATAGTTTTGGTTCTGTGTGACCATAATGCCTGGAATCAAGCACAAAAAAATAACACGTTTTCGCCAGAATCCGTGTTTTTTTGTTACAACCGCGTGGGTCTCGAACCGGCAGTTCCGTGCTTAAATTATATTGACTTTTAGGTATATTTCATATATAATCCCAGCAACCTGGTAACTTGACAAACTATCCATCGGGAGGTGGTAGAAATGAAGGACACTTTCAAGACAGTGGCTCAGATTAAGGAAGCGTTCTACAACTATCACGCTTCCGCCGGTTTCCAGAACTATCCGAGCTTTCCCGTGACAACAGACGATCCAACCGTGCTTTTCGTGAATGCGTCAATGACACCTTTCAAGAGCGCCTACCTGAACGGGGGCTATCGTAATAACTATGCGATAGTTCAGAACTGTCTGCGTATGGGTGGTGCTGCCGACATGAACCTCGTAGGATTAAACCCGTACTACCACACGTTCTTCGAGATGTACGGAAGCGGGATCTTCACGCAGGACTATTACAGTGCCTGTCAGATGATGATTTCGCTACTTGTAGATCTTGGTTTGG
>JAZDEK010000159.1:0-2211 GCA_043808895.1 Pseudomonadota bacterium | reverse complement strand
TAAGGTCTTTATATCGTGTGCTGGATTAGATAGCCGTGGGATAATTCAGCACGATTTGATACTAGATAAATATGATTTTAGTATCGTATGCGCTTGTTTTGATGAAGACCCCGAGGAAAATGCTATCAGGAACAGGCTCTATAACTTTAAGTTCAGATAGAATTAATGATCAAAGAACGCCATCGTGAACGCGACGAACATACTTAGCAGTAATAATCCCGCTATAATAAAAGCTACTTTTCCTACTGTTGATTTAAAGGCTTTCTTTTGAGGTTCTTCAAGTATTTTGTGTGCGCGTTCAGCGTCTTTGGTTTCTACACGAAGTTTTATTCCGCCGTCCATTGAGGCGTATGCCCAATTTATTGTGGCGACATTTTCGTTATCTAGCCAGGCACTGATGCCTTCGGACTCAAGATGTCCTTTCGCGATCTGTGCCTCGGGTAGATAATTATACGTCCTTATAATTGTGAACGACTCTTTCATCAACTTGCCTCGCCCCACAATTAAGTTATTCTTTTTGTGCTTTTACTGCCTTCATGCTTAAGCGCGCACGGCCCATTTTGTCACAGCCTATGTACATTACCTTTACGGTCTGGCCTTCTTTTAGATAGTCAGTAACTTTATCAACGCGTTTATCGTCGATCTCGCTTACATGAACCAGAGCTTCTTTGCCCGGCAGGAATTCAACGAATGCGCCAAAGTCCATTATCTTTTTAACAACACCGTCGAATATAGGTCCTTCTTCCGGCTCGCCGGCGATACCGTTGATGATGGATTTAGCAAGCTCAATGCTGGCTCTGTTCGCCGACATTATAGTAACTTCGCCGCTGTCCTGGATATTTATCTTCGCGCCTGTTTTTTCAACAATGCTCTTTATTACCTTTCCGCCCGAGCCGATAACATCCTTGATGTATTCTTTGTCTATCATCAAATTTTCAACTCTTGGTGCGTATTCAGAAAGTTCAGCAGGACTGTAAATTGTTTTTTCCATTTCACCTATGATGTGTAAACGACCCTGTTTTGCCTGGTCCAGGGCTTTGCTCATTACATCTTTTGTAAGACCCTCTATCTTTATATCCATCTGAATAGCGGTTATGCCTTGTTTTGTTCCGATAACTTTAAAGTCCATATCGCCCAAGTGATCCTCGTCGCCGAGAATGTCCGTTAACACGTGGAACTTTTTATTCTTCTCATCTGTTATAAGACCCATAGCAACGCCCGCGACTGTTTCCTTTATAGGAACACCGGCGTTAAGTAGAGCCATTGAGCACGAGCAAACTGTTCCCATGGAGGACGAACCGTTTGATTCAAGAACTTCAGACACTAGTCTTAATGTGTATGGGAAATCCACATACGCTGGAAGGATCTTTGAAATTCCTCTTTTCGCAAGAGCACCGTGGCCTATTTCACGTCTTCCTGGGGATTTTAATCCCTTCGCTTCGCCAACACTGTATGGAGGGAAGTTATAATGCAGCATGAATTTGTCTTTTGTTAATCCGTTCAATGAATCAACATACTGTTCATCATCAGATGAGCCCATTGTTACAGCGGCGAGAACCTGAGTTTCGCCTCTTGTGAATACTGCGGAGCCGTGAACTCTTGGAAGCAGTCCAACATCGCATGTTATAGGACGAACATCTGTAAAAGAACGCCCGTCTATTCTGATATTTTTTTCTGTCACAAGACTTCTCGCGTAATTATATTTTAGTGTTTCAAAAACATTACCAACAAAGAATTTGAAAAGCACATCTTTGGAGCTAAATATCTTTTTAAATTTTTCTTCGTTCTTTTCAAGGTACGGCGCTACCACTTCTTCATCAAGGCCGTCCTTAACTTCATCAATTGCTTTATATCTTGAAAGTTTATCTTTTATCGCGAAAGCTTTTGGAAGCCTTGCCATGCAATAATCTGTAATTAATTTTTCAAGTTCAGCATCTTTTGGATTTTCGGTGAGCTCTCTTTTTGTTTTTCCGAGCTCTTTCGCCATTTTCTTTTGAGCGTTTATTATCGGCTGAACAGCGTCTTTAGCGAACATTATCGCTTCAAGAACATCCTTTTCCGGAAGACCATTTGCGGCTCCCTCTACCATTACGACCGCATGTTCACTTGACGCGACGAACATATCCATATCGCTTTTTTCCATTTCTTCTGCCGATGGGGAGGCAATTAACTTTCCGTCAACTCTGCCAACTCTGCACGCGGCTATTGGTC
>JAZDEK010000158.1:0-2101 GCA_043808895.1 Pseudomonadota bacterium | reverse complement strand
TACACAATTAGATTAAAAAAAGGCGTGTTCTTCGCCGATGACCCGTGTTTTAAAAAAACGAACGGGAAAGGAAGAGAGTTAACAGCGCATGATTTTATATACTCAATGAAAAGACTGCTTACATCTCCAAAAACAAAGAACCATTTTATTTCGAACGTACTCACCGACATAGTTGTGGGCATGGATGAGTTCAGAACAAACCCCAAAACAGAGAACATAGAAGGCATGAGAGCTATAGACAATTACACCATACAGTTCAAACTGAAAAAACCCTCGGCGTTCTTTCCAACCATACTCGTAAGGCCTAATGCATTCGTGGTCGCCAGGGAAGCGGTTGAGTATTACGGCAAAGATTTTCAGCGCCACCCAGTAGGATCGGGCGCGTTCATGATCAAGGAATGGAACAAGGAAGCTATCGTTTTTGTACGTAATCCTAATTATCGTCACGGCACATATCCAACAGAGGGTGCTCCAGAGGACAAAAAGAACGGATTATTAGACGACGCCGGAAAACCACTTCCGTTCCTTAACGGAATAAAACGTTACATACTTGTCGAAGAACAGCCCCGTTGGATAAACTTCAAACAAGGAATGTTGGATATAGTGGACCTGGATAAAGACAGTTACTACGACGCTTTTCCCACGGGAGGAGAACTTTCCGCTGAACTCAAAAATAAAGGTGTAAAGGTTGTAAAACTTCAACGCCTGGAAACAACATACTACGTTTTTAACGTTGAGAACAAAACGGTCAGCAATAAGTATCTTCGTCAGGCGATAAGTGTCGCATACGACGGCAAAAAACATAACGCCCTGTTCTTTAACAATCAGGCGTTCGTAGCGAATTGGATACTTCCGCCTGGAATATTCGGTTTTGACCCGGCGTATAAAAATCCTTACAGACAGTACGACATAGAAAAAGCGAAAAAACTCCTCGCTAAGGCAGGTTATCCAAACGGCAAAGGCCTTGCCCCGATTAGACTGCTTATAACAGATTCAATCGCGGCAAAACAAATAGGAGAGTTCTTTGTTAAATCTATGAATGATATCGGCGTTAAGGTTGAACTTGTCCCAATGGACTTTAGCGAATTATTAGATGAAGTTGAGACTTCCAGAAAATTTGATGTTGCGGCACTTCAGTGGAGAGCTGACCTTCCAGTGCCGGAGGATTTTTTAAGGATGTTCCACAGCAAAGCTTTTACA
Organism: Pseudomonadota bacterium; assembly: GCA_043808895.1. GTDB lineage: Bacteria > Bdellovibrionota > JAFGOL01 > JAFGOL01 > JAFGOL01 > JAZDEK01. Next base: position 901 of record JAZDEK010000158.1, on the reverse strand, counting down.
CCGGGACCTAACGACTCGCATTTCAAGAACGCCGAGTATGACCAGTTGTTCGATAGAATTTCACAAATGAGTCCGGGACCTGAAAAAATAAAATTACTCAAAAAGATACGAGACATCGCCGTAGAAGAATGTGCCGTCATCCCTCTTGTTAACCCTGTAACCGTTAAACTTGTTCAGCCTTATGTAGAGAATTATAAACCGCAGGTCATAGTCGGCGATGTTTATAAATACGTAAAGATAAACGCCCGAAAGAAAAAATCATTCGTGCCTTAAGGCTTCTATCGGATTAAGGCGAGATGCTTTTTGCGCTGGCCATATACCGAATATAACTCCTACCGTCACCGAGAATAAGAACGACAACAGCACTGAGCTTAAAGATATGTATGTGGTCCAGCCCGCGAGCTCAGACATTATTAAAGTTGCGCCGACACCGAGGATGATACCAATAACCCCTCCGAAAATACCTATAACACCCGCCTCTGTAATGAATTGAGATAATATGTCGCGTTTTCTCGCACCTACCGCTTTTCTTAAACCAATTTCTTTTGTTCTCTCAGTAACAGATACAAGCATTATGTTCATGATGCCGATACCACCGACAATAAGAGATACAGCTGCTATAACGGCAAGCAGCATAGACATGACCTTACTGGTCTCAGACATCGCATTCTGTATTTCGGCCATATTCCTTATAGAGAACGCTTCGTCCTGCAAAGAAACCGGGATGTTATAATGTTCTATTACATATTTTTCCAGAGCATCTCTGGTTTGAACCATGTACTCCGGACTTTCTACCTCTATCTCAAGGTAGCTAAAGTAACGTCTGCCCAACAATCTGTACATAGCCGTTAGATATGGAACTATGATTATGTTGTCCTCGTCCCTAAAACTTGTAGCACCT
>JAZDEK010000157.1:0-2983 GCA_043808895.1 Pseudomonadota bacterium | reverse complement strand
TTAACCGAAGAAAGTTCGTCCTCTAGAGTTTTGGCATAGGCGTTAAGCTCATCTTTTGTCGTGTTCTTAGGCACATCTATGACGCGTCCGAATTTTATTTCCACTGTGGAGAAAGGTTTTGGTAGCAGCGCCTTGTTCCAGCTTTTGTTAAAACAGAAAGCGCGGCTGATCTTAACTCCCACTGGAAGTATCGGCGCTCCGGTCTCTTTTGCCAAAACTATTACGCCTTTTTTAACTTTGTATATTGGGCCCCTGGGGCCGTCCACGGCCATGACCGGATTTAATTTCTTGTTATTCGCGAATTTTATTAAAGTGAGTAATGCTTTGGATCCATCCCTTGTCGCGGAACCCTCGGCGCATTTATAACCAAGAAGTTCTAAAAAACGTTTCATCATTTTCCCGTCGGTGCTGGTGCTTGTCATAACACAGAAGTTGGAGTTTGTTCTTCTTTCTATGAGAGCAAGCTCGTCCTGGTGGAAATGAGCGACGATGTAATTCTCTTTATCCTTTATCCTGTTCTTTATTTTCTCAGGCATACGAGGCTCTTTGAACCTCACTGTCAGCATGTAAAGTTTGTAGATGGCAAAGATGAAGTATGGCAGAACGTATACCTTTATGTATCTCATAATTTTTTAAGTTTATTAAAAGAGTAATTTAATCTGTATATTGATGTTACCAATGTGCCGATGCTCAGCGTTATTACGACTATATATATAAGTAAGGGTTCGGTGACGTTCATGTAATAGGAAAGTATCGGCGAGAATATTGCGCTTAAACCAAGTGAGAATATCCTTTCAGGTCTTTGGAACATTCCTACGTTACATTTTATGCCAAACCCCTCTGCGCGAGCCTTGGTGTAACTTACCGCGTAAAATCCGATGTAACTTAGTATAACAAAGAACAGCATCCAATGGTCCTTGAAAGCCCACAGAAGTCCGCCAAGAATAACTCCGTCGCTGTATCTATCCGTTACAGAATCAAGGTACGCCCCGCTTATGGTAACTTTTCTTGTCGCGCGTGCCACTCTGCCGTCGAAAAGATCAAAAACTCCGCCCGCTATCATCACCCAACCGGCAAGTCCCCAAAGTTTTAACCCGAAAAACACGCCAGAGCTTATGCTTATAGCGAGGCCTATAAAGGTTATCATGTTCGGTGTTATTCCAAGGTTTATAAAGAGTTTTACGAATGGCTCGGTTATAGTGAACCAATAATTCTCCAGCGAGAAAAGTATCACGCCAGATTTCCTTTTCTTCTTTAGGTCGCTGTGTGCTTTTTTATTACAACCGCACAAGAGGAAAATTATGTACCCAAGGATAAACCCGCCGTTTATAGCGACGAGCAGCATTAATTCAGTCATTTTTTATTTCCTTTGCGTCCTTTATTTGTAGCCACGTTTCGCAGCCTTTTTTCCACACGTAATCGTATAGGTCTATGCTTCCGCTCTCAAGAAGCCTTCTTACATCCCTTGCATAAAGCGGCCCAAAGTTCTGTTTGTTCAGCCTTACGTACCACTCCTTTTCCTCGTCGGAGGGAGCTTTGTCTATAAAGGACTGGAACTCAGGGCGTTCTTTTAGAAGTGACCACGATTTGTTCCCCGCGACAAATATATAATCGTCTGGATCCAAGAGTTCGGCTTTTATGCGCATTACAACGTCGTTATAATCCAGGGGACCTGCATTTGTCCCGTTTATACTTATAAAATATTTGACCGCTGCGTCCATAAGGCGATGCTATATCATTATTGCCCGTTTTTCAATTGCGTGATATTCATCCCTCAATATGCCAGACGTTGTTGTAAGATTCGCGCCGTCGCCAACAGGCTTCCTACACATAGGCGGGGCCAGAACTGCTATATTTAATTATCTTTTTGCCCGTAACCATAAGGGAAAGTTCTATCTCAGGATAGAGGATACCGACATCGAGCGTTCAGAAAAACAGTACGAGGACGAGATACTTGAGAGCATGGCGTGGCTGGGGATGGATTACGACGGTGAACCGATATACCAATCAAAAAGGACAGAGCTGTACAAACAATATATAGATAGACTTTTGGCTTCAGGGCATGCGTACCATTGCAACTGCACTAAGGAAGAATTAGACGCTGAACGCGAAAAGGCGATAGCAGATAAAAGAAAACCTGTTTACAGCGGCAAATGCAGAAGATGCCCGCTCAATAGTGGTGTTGTGAGGTTTAAAGTGCCGGAGGGCGGCTCCACCACTTTTAACGACACGATACTTGGCGAGATAACCATAAACCACAAAGAGATAGAGGACTTTATTATCGCGAGGTCGGACAAATCCCCGACGTATAATTTTACCGTTGTTGTTGATGATGCGGAAATGGGGATAACCCACGTTGTAAGGGGTGATGACCACGTTAATAACACTCCAAAACAGATCCTGATCTATCAGGCTCTTAAAATAATACCTCCGATATTTGCCCACGTTCCAATGATATTAGGTGCTGATAAAACAAAACTCAGTAAACGCCACGGCGCAACTGCTGTCACTCAATATAGAAAAGCCGGGTATTTACCCGAGGCGCTGTTTAATTATCTTGTGCGTCTTGGCTGGTCTCACGGCGACGATGAGATATTCACTAAAGATGAATTAATAAAAGTTTTTGATACGGGCGCAATAGGCTGTTCAGCGTCGGTCTTAAACCCTGAGAAATTAAATTGGCTGAACGCTCATTATATAAAAACAATGCCGCCACATGATATGGCTGAACGAATTATTTTTGAGGGTCTTGTGCCGGATGAATATAAAAAGAGATTGTTTGACGCCGATGTACAAAAACTTCTTCCCATGGTCCAGGAACGCTCAAAAATGTTGGGTGACGTTTATAAGGGGCTGGAGTTCTTTTTGAGCGACACTGTTATTTACGACGAGAAAGCAAAAACAAAACACCTAACGCCCGAAATAACTCCGGTCATAAAAGAACTTATAGAAGAGCTTAATGAATTATCAACGTTCGACGATG
>JAZDEK010000156.1:0-4594 GCA_043808895.1 Pseudomonadota bacterium | reverse complement strand
CTTAAAACTATTAGAGACATTTTAAAAGACTACGGTGTAGAACCTGCAAATAATTTAGATCAAAAAGATGCTGTTTATAAATTCAACGAGTACAGACTAGAAACTCCTAGCTGGGATAAAAAAACTAAGATCAATATTTTGCTTGCTCCTATGGCGGATTACATTGCTTCAAACGCATCTAGTATTGCGTCTGATATCGCGGAAGGATACATAACAAGGGGTGCTAACTTCTTGATATCAAATCTATCTTATCTTTTGGATAACAACGCAGAAAAACTAAAAATAATCCTAGAGGATAAAGATCCTGAAATAAGAAGAATAGGCAAAATGATAAACTTCGAACTCTTCGAGTATTTAGACAGTCCAACCTCAAACAACGTAACCAATAAAGATATTTATTCCTCAGCTTTAGAGACTATAATGGACAAGTATAAAGTATCATATTCAACTATCAACGATGAAACCAGGCGTGAGATAGAAATAAAGTTAATGGACAGGAGGTACACCCAAGGGCAAATTGATCTGGAATTCTTCACTGACTCCGAAAAAGGAGCCGCACGACTTACAGCATATCGCCAATATGTTACACAACACCCAGAAGAAGCTATGGGAGCGTTCTTGGTTTCCGCCGCGCTTGCGGAATATAATATGGTTCTGGCAGCGAAAGGAGAGAACACCAGCTTTGCGGCGTTAGATCTATCGATCACCGCAGACAGGGTTAGTAAAGATAGCAAACTGACAGAAAACCTGGACTTTGAAAAACTAAAAGAAGACGCAAAAAAACGTGGAAGAGAAAAAGCAGCGGAAGAAATACGCAAGATGGGAAAATAGTTTACGATTTGATAAGGCTTGATACGGCTCCGGCGCCTTCGCGTATCAACACCGGCGGCATGGATGTGTAATCAAGTACCGTTGTGTATCTTGTGGGGATCTCGCCGATATCAATAAATACGTCCACGGTGTGTTTATAAAGTTTTACTATGCTCTCGGGTTTGTCCATGGTTTTACCGTCGCCGCTGGGAAGCGCTGTAAAGTTCAGCATCGGGCATCGCGTCAAAGTCATTATCTGGTCCATAACGGGATGCTCGAATATCCTGATACCGATGGTGCTACGTCGGGTTTGGCATATCTTCGGGATCAAGGGAGTTGCGTTAAGAATAATTGTGTAGGGACCGGGCATCATTCTTTTTACTGCTCGAAAAATATCGTTCGATACAATTGCGTATTTACTTACCTCGCTGAAGTCCCTGCATATAAGCGTGTGGAGTTTATTTCTTCCAAGTTCCTTGGTAAGATCGTTAAGTTTTTTTACCCCCGCAACTGAATTTATCGTGCAGCCAAGGCCGTAATTCACGTCGGTGGGATACACTATCAGTCCGCCGTTATTCAATATCTCGGCGGCCTTGTTTATGTATCGCGGATTAGGACGCTCTATGTCTATTCGATACGTTTCCATAGTTTTCATCAGAAGAAATAAACTATACCGGCGTTGATTTCGTACGCCACTGAAATGTGTGTTTGATTTGGAGTGTTCCCAAACCATACATTGAACGGCCTTAACGCCAGGCCGAACGGTCTTACAGAAAGAGCAAAGCCCTGAGTGAATTCATAAAATACCCTAAAACCAAATTTAAGATCCAGCGCCATTCCGATGGTGTCGTTACCAAAACCAAAATCCACACCGATGGTAAAGTCAGGAATTATAAAAAGCGGACGGCTGCCTATTTGGAACGGAAGCATTAATCTTGGCCCCAAAAACAAACTTGTAACATCATTCCCAAAAGCCGGTTGAAGAACAAAACCATAATTCTTTTCTCCAAGTTCCAGCTCCATTCTAAAGCGAGCGCTGTCGTATCCGCTCTGTGCTCTTGTGACCATAAAGTCGCCGCCAAGGGCAAAGTTAAAGAATGTATCCTGCGCGAATAGCGCGGACGAACCCAAAAAAGCCAAAATAACCAAGAATCTTCGCATCTTAAAAACCCCCAAATTTATATTGATTAATATTTAACGATAGAATAGGAAAAGAGACAAGAATAAAGTATCAATCCCCATGGGAGGAGTATCCATGAATACGCTGCTGATTTTTGTAACTGCCATAACATCATTAAATATTTATGCCGCCGGTACCGGTGACGCATTTTTGACGCGCGCGGGCTGGGTTAAGCAATCAGGCGGATGGATGGACCCTGAAACAAAACTTGTTTGGGGAACCGAAACAGAAAAAATGAGTTGGGGCGAAGCAAAGTCATTTTGTCAGTCTCTGAAGCTTGAAGGGAAAAACTGGAGGCTGCCCACCGTCCATGAACTTCAAAATTCTGTCTGTAAAAAAACAGGATATAAAACAAGAACATCGTGCCCTGAACCAAAAGATCACACAAAAGATATGTCTCTCTTAATAGAGGACAAGGAAGCGACTTTATGGGCGTCTGATCTAATTCCGGGCGATCCATATCACGCGTACTATTTTATGCTCGACGTAGAAGGCCAGCACATAATGACAAGCAAGGGCGATAAATCAAAAGCTATGTGCGTTACTGAAGGTAATGCTCCTGCAGCGACTATCGCCGCCGCTCCGGCTGAACCTGCTAAACCTACAGAAGTAAAACAGGAAGCAGAGCATAATTTCTATATCGCGCCTTTAATAGGCTTCGGTGGATTCTTTACCGCGGAGATGGGGATGAATAATTATCCGTTCTTTAACGCTGAGTTGCGCCTCGGGTTCAGAATGTCCGACGACATGTTCTTGTACTCAGCTGTGGACACCGGTGTGAATATAAAAGAATTCTCGTATCCCATGTTCACCACAATAACAGTCGGACCTGAATATTTTGCATCAGAAAGAGTTTCCATATTAGTGGCTGCGGGTTTGTCCGTTCTCACAACAAGGCAGATCATTTTTGTCGGCCAGCCGGAGGTACGCGACACAAGCGCCGGTTTCGCGTGGAAAGCCGGTGTAACGGTACTGGCCGCAAAGTGGGGAGGCAGCGATCAGTATAACTTCCCGATCTCGCTCACATACACAGGAACAAAAACAAGATTAGTGCTATGCCACACCGTCTTAGTATCTTTTGGATTTATGTATTTCTAGAACATCAGGCAGATAGCATTTTAATATAGCCTTGTGAATTAACGTAATAACCCTCGGGCAGCATTTCCTCAAAACGTTTTTTAAATCCGGCAGCTTTCCATTCCTGCTCAACGAACACGTTCAGTATCTCTATCCTTATCCTCATGCTCGTTTCGTCCTCTAGGAATTTGTTTATCATCGCGTCACGCACTTTTTCAAAGTCCTCGTTCTCAGAGAACACATAGTCCCTTATAAAACGTATCGCGGCTATTACCAGCCTATCGTCGGAATCGTTCAGGAATGTAAAAACCTTTGAGAGCACAATAGCGTGCGTGTAACCCGCGAACTGTTTTAGTATTTCTATTCTTTTTTCGACCAGAGGATCGTCAAAAAGAGTGTCTTCTGTGGTAAGAACAGTATCCAGAAAATCCAGTGTTTCTTTTTTCCCGATAAGTTCGATCAATATCTCTATTGGATGAGCCACCGCGTATTTATTTCTTATGAACTCTCTGGTCGGTTCTATTGCGGTGTTACCGAGAGAGATAATATATTTTCTTATGAATTCCTTTTCCTCAGCGTCTTTGATGCTGTTATCAGCCGCGATACTCAAACGTTCAAGAAAGATGTCAATAACATCTTTAAGAGCCTTGTCATCTTTTCCCTTTATCGCTTTTGTGGCTTTGTCCTGAAAATATTCATACGCGGCATAGCGGGTTTCGCTGGGCGCGAATTTATTCACCATTGCTGAGCGTTTTAAATTTAGAAAAAACTTACCGAACATTAAATATCCCCCCAAGGAATACAGCCGGGATAATAATTACCACAATTATGAAAATAATGTCTAAATATCTTGGAGACACGGCAAAAAAAACAGGCTGGATGCTCTTCTGCAGAGATAAATATACAGCCAGATCCGGAGAAACAACAAAATTAATAAGCCCGGACAAGAACTCCATGTTGCCCTTAAATCTCATGAAAAAATTAGAGGCTGTGCGTTCTCCGGAGAAAATAATTATATTGTCCTTAATAACCAGAACGGTTTTGTCTTTTTTATCCTTGTCCGAATGTACAGCAGCCAGCTTTTGGCAGTTTGAACAATTAAGTTCATAAACAGCGCCTGACACCACGCCGCCGCTTACATTTTTAAACACGGGGTGTTCGGCAACTCTATCTATAAGAACCCCTCCGTCGTAATCCCTGAATAAAGCCTGTTCGAGATTTTGAACAGGGGCGCCGAAAGCGCTGATCCCGATCTTGGAGAAATATTCCCGAAGTGAACTAAGTTTGTTGCCGCCGAGAAATATTACAACGCCCTCAAAAGAGGATAGTTTTTTTATTTCCGCGCCAGTCATTTCTTTTTTAGGGTCAACTATAACAAGAACACCGCACGTATCCCACGCAGCCGATGTAACAGGAACGAAATTTATGCCTCTCGCGTACATCAAGCTGTCAAAGATCGCCAGGCCGTTCTCGCCTTGATCGTCAAGGTCAGGTTCACCGTGTCCGTAAGAATAACAAATGTCGCGT
>JAZDEK010000155.1:0-2922 GCA_043808895.1 Pseudomonadota bacterium | reverse complement strand
TTTTTAGTCAATAAATTCAAGACCTTATTAAGTTTTGTCTTTGGAAAAGACCCCTTGGAAACCTTTGCCCGTTTCTTCATGAAAGGTTTATCTCAAATTCAGGGCCTGCCTGGATGGCCTTTTTAACAGTGCATTCGGACGCGACTTTTATGAGCGCGTTCTTATATTTTTCCGGAAAATCCGCGGGTAATTTTACGTTTATTGAGAATTTTACTTTGTCGCCTTTTTCCTCTCTTGAAACTTTCTCTATTATTTCTATATCGCTGATGTCGATGTTCCTTTCACGGCAGAACGCCTTGATGTAATAACTTGCGCACATTCCTATGGATGCCGCAAAATACTCAAAAGGATTTGGGCCTGAGTTATCTCCGCCGGACCCCTTATCCTGATCGGCTTTTACAACATGGTCGCGTATCACAGCTTCCACTTTTAATTTGTCTTTCATTTTTATTTCTATGTTCATGAACTTCTCCTTAATCCAGCACTTCAAATATCACAGCGGCGCTGCTTTTATGCACCTCTTTAAAGCGTTTGTCTTTTTTCATCTGTTCTATGAGTGCTTTAAAATCACTTGTGCAGTAAACGTAATCCGCCTTGAACACGTTCTTCAGCGAGGAATATGGGTCAGACATCCTGCCGTTGGAGGTCCTGTACCATATCTCCCAAATGTTCTTGTCCCAATCGTGCATGAAATGAGGGTCTAAAAACACGAGATACCTGGCTTTATCGTTCCCAAAGAATAAATAAGGGGCGTCGTCCCAGTCACACGTGTACACTAAACTACCGTCCGGAATGTTGTGCTTTACCCAAGTAGCGTCCATGTTAAGGGTCACATTTGGGTTATTTCTAAAATCTCTGTAGAGGTTATTGTACGATGTTAAATAGAAAGAACTGTACGCGGATATAAAAGTCGCCAATAGAACAGCGAACAATATTTTGTTCTTTAAGACCCATTCTTTAAGGTCAAACTCCTTTTGGGCGTCGGTGTAGAAGGACGCCAAGAACCAAATGCTGAACGGTGTCCACATCTCGCAGAACCTTAATGAGTTAAGGAACGCAAAAAGATACGCCGAGGCTATCGCAAAAAGCATCAGCGTCTTTTGTGACACAACGACCTTTCTTTTAAATACAAGGTACAGAGCTATAAAGTATGGTATCAAAAGTGGCAACGAGGAGTAAACAAATACCCTTGTGTTAATTGGTTTTAATTCTCCGGCTATACCGAGCCTGTCGTTACTGCCGCTCCACGCCGTAGTTAGAACGTTAACGTTCTGTATATACCAACCGACGAAATTATTGGGGAAGTTCGGGTGCACAACCATCCCGACAAGCAATCCTGCCGCGGTGAACACAATAAGTTTCCAATCGAACTTTTTATCGTCAAAATATCCCACAAGAACGATTATGACCGCGTATATAAGGCTTACGTACGCACCTGTGTGCGCGAGCGAATAAATAAAAGCACCGAGTATCAAAAAATAATATTTCTTGTTGAGCAAGAGGTGCACCATCACCAGCGACAATAAAATAGATATCGTCTGTGGGCGGGTGATACTTATTCTGTAAAGGAAAAAACTTGTAGTACAAAAGGTCACGGCTATCCAGAACAGCGGGTATTTAATTCTGTTCGCCTTAAGGACGTAAAAAAGAGTTACAAAGAGCGCTGTTCCCATGAATACAGCGGCCAGCTTTCCTCCGTAAGTAAGGTCGCCAAAAGTAAATGGCTGAAGGATGTAGTGGTACAAGAATTCTTTATCGTAAAAATGATCTTTCCAAAGACTGAACTGCGCCCACGGGAAACTCTTTATTATGCCGTTAACGCGCGTAAGGTACGCGAATTTTATGTGATAGTACGAATCTTCGCCCATCATAAAAGGTGTGACGAATTGTATCGTGTAAAAATACAGGAACGCGGCTACGCCGGTGAGTATGCAACCCACAGTGTAATAATGACGCTCAATGAACTCAATAATATTATTTATAACTTTCATACTTGATTTAAGCGTAACATATCATAAAAGTACTGTGGATGTAAGGAGGCTTTTTATGGCTGAACATCATGAACACAAATTTGACGAACGTAAGGTAAGGATAGAAAAACTTGAGAAGATAAAGGAGCAGGGCGTAGTACCTTATCCTCGGTCTGATTTCAAACCCAATACAACATCGACCAAACTTACTGAGGCGTTCGGACATTTAAGCTCTGAGCACATTGAAAAAGAGCAGCGGATATTCAAATATGCCGGAAGGATAGTCATGATACGCGACTTTGGAAAAGGCGGCTTTTTATTGCTTGCCGACTCCGAAGGAAGATTTCAGGCGTTCATCTCAAAACAGGAACTAACTGAAAAGGAATTCTTTATCTACAAGCACCTGGACATAGGCGACTTTGTGGGCGTAGAGGGAAAATGTTTCAAAACAAAAACAGGCGACCTTGCAATACACACAGTGAAACTTGTTCTCATGTCAAAGGCGCTGCGTCCTCTCCCTGAAAAATTCCACGGTCTTACCGACGTTGAGGCGCGTTACAGACACCGTTACCTTGACCTTATAGTTAATCCCGAATCAAAGGAAGTTTTTAAGAAAAGAAGTTTTATAGTTAACTACATAAGGAATTATTTGGCTGACAAGAACTTTTTAGAAGTTGAGACCCCGATGATGCAGCCAATACCTGGCGGCGCTGTGGCAAAACCGTTCGTTACCCACCACAACGCGTTAGGGCTGAACCTGTATATGAGAATAGCCCCTGAGCTTTATTTAAAGAGGCTGCTCGTTGGCGGATTGGAACGGGTTTTTGAATTGAACAGGAACTTCCGTAACGAGGGTATTTCAACATTTCATAATCCCGAATTTACGATGCTGGAAGTTTATATGGCGTACTGTACATATGAAGACCACATTGAGCTCGTGGAGGACATGGTA
>JAZDEK010000154.1:0-23400 GCA_043808895.1 Pseudomonadota bacterium | reverse complement strand
ATTTTGCTAATCTCCTTTTTTTTAAGGCACGAGCCCAGCACTTTTTAAAGTGAAGGGCTCGCATCCTTTAGAACATAAATTGCGATTAACCTTTTTTTGCTTTCAAATAGTTGGAGGCGTCGCCTACGGTCTTGATCTTCTCTGCGTCCTCATCTGGGATCTCAAGGTCGAATTCCTCCTCCATAGCCATAACAAGTTCAACTATGTCCAAAGAATCTGCGCCGAGGTCGTTTATAAAAGACGCGTTTGCCGTCACTTTTTCACCCTCAACACCAAGCTGATCAACGATAATCCCTTTGAGTCTGTCTTCTAATGATGCCATTTTTCCCCTCCTCCTTAAAAATTATATTACATTAACATTCCGCCATTTATGCCTATGACCTGACCAGTTATATAAGACGCCTTGTCCGAAGACAAGAAGTTTACAACGTTGGCTATTTCTTCCACTGTTCCAAAACGAGCCGCTGGTATTTTTGACATGAAATCTTTTTGCACATCTTCACTGAGTACATTTGTCATGTCAGAGACGATAAATCCCGGAGCTATTGCGTTAACCGTGATGTTACGTGATGCCAATTCCTGCGCGCAGGATTTTGTAAAACCGATAAGTCCGGCTTTTGACGCTGAGTAGTTGGCCTGTCCTTTATTGCCCATAACACCGACGATAGATGAAATATTCACTATCCTGCCCCAACGTGATTTCATCATTATAGGGGCTATTGCTTTTGTGCAGTTAAAAGCGCCTTTAAGGTTAACATTAAGCACAGCGTCCCAATCCTCTTCTTTCATTCTTATAAGAAATGTGTCGCGAGTAATGCCTGCGTTATTTACGAGTATGTCTACTGAGTGTCCGTCTTCCTGGATTTTCTTTATGCAATCATTAACAGATGTGGAATCGGCCACGTTCATTTTGTAGTAAAGCGCGTCCACCGACGATTTATCGCTGATATCTGTAACGATAACCTTTACGCCTTCGGCAGCAAGACTTTTTGCTATTGCAGCACCGATACCTCTGGCGCCGCCTGTTATGAGAGCTGTTTTCCCTTTGAGTCCAAGGTCCATTTTTTACCCCTTAAAGCGTGCTTAAGTCCTCAATGCTGTCCATTGATATACATTCAAAAGTTTTTGCCATTTTTCCGCAAAGCCCGCCCAGTACTTTTCCTGGCCCCACTTCTATCGCTCTATTCACGCCTTTATCCACCAGCGTCGAAATAGTTTGTTTCCAAAGTACCGAACCCGGTATTTGTTTTGCAAGATTTCCGACTATAACAGCTCCATCGCTATAAGTTCTTGCGTCAACGTTGGCAACATATGGAACATTTAATTTTGAGATATTAAGTTTACTTAGCGCCGTTGTAAATTCAGGCACTATAGTTTTCATTAACGGAGAATGGAACGGCGCGCTTACGTTTAGCGGTATCGCTTTTATTTTTTGTTCCTTGAGCACTATAATCAGAGCGTCCACTGCATCCGCAGCGCCAGAAACCACTATCTGATCGTCCGAGTTGTAGTTTGCGGCAGAGAGTTTTGCTCCCTGTGGATCTATTTTTTTTATCTCGTTATTTAGAACTGGTTCGTCGCACCTTACTACAGCTGCCCTTTTCCCCTGTCCCACAGGAACAGCTTTTTGCATCAGCTTTCCTCTAAGATTTACAATTCTTACAGCCTCTTCAAAATTTAAAGCTCCTGAGGCAACAAGCGCGGAATATTCGCCAAGGCTGTGTCCAGCGACATAAGAAAAGTTCATGTTCTTTTCTTTTTTTAATATCTCAAACATCGCGATACTTGTTGTAAGTATGGCAGGCTGAGTATATTCCGTTTTTACAAGCTCGGTCTCGGGGCCGTTAAAACAGAGTTCGCTGAGCTGAAATCCCAGTGCTTCATCGGCTCGCTCAAAAAAACTTTTGGCGTAGGGATATTTTTGTATCCATTTTGCGCCCATGCCAATGTACTGAGACCCTTGACCGGGGAAAAGTAGCGTTGTACTCAAAGCTCTACTCCTCCTCTTTCTCTACTCGTGTTTTTCTTCCTCTGTAGGTGCCGCAGCTTGGGCACACCTGATGCATCAGTTTTCTTTCGCCGCATTGCGGGCAGACCACTGTGTTGGGAGCTGTAAGAGCGTGGTGAGATCTTCTTGTATCTCTTCTTGATTTAGAAGTTTTCTTCTTTGGTACCGGCATTGATTCCTCCAAGTTGTTTTTGAGGGCCGTGTCTATGCCATAGACAGACCCCTCTCTATTAATGTTACTTCTTTAACTTCAATTTTTTAAGATTGTAAAACGGATTTTTGTTTCCTGCGTCATTACATGCGCAACGTTTTGTATTTACAGGGTTTTCGGTCTTGCCACAGCCGGCACATCCCCCGCAAGTTTCCTCACAAACGGGATAATCCGGTAAATTGAGAAGGAGTTGCTCCCTTAAGAGTTCCCCCACGTTTATTTTGTCCCCTTGGAAAAAAGCGAACTCCATGTTGCCTTCTTTAACAGCGTGTTCGCCGCCATCGCCAACATAGGTGCCGTCCTCACTATATAGAAAAACCCTGAATGAGTCGTTAAAAGGAACTTCAAATTGTTCCAGGCATCTTACGCAGGTCAAGGCGGCGCGGCCGAAAAAATTTCCGTCAGCCTCCACAAAGTCGCCTTTTTTTTCCAGAGTTAGGTCAAACTCGAACTCTTTAACCTTGGGCTCTATAGCAGAAAAACTCTCCACAAGCCAATGCTGGCTTTTAAGGTTCCCCTTAAGCTCTATTACCTGGCCCTGTTTGAGATGTGAGACCGAGATAAGCATACAAATGTTTTATATTCCGGTGGCGGCGGCGTCAATTGACAATAAATATAACTTAAAATAGAGATAACTTGATGAAAGCAGTTATCGTGATCCCCTCAAGATACGGCTCGACAAGATTTCCGGGTAAACCTTTTGTAAAAGTGGCTGGCGTTGGAATGCTTAACAGAGTTTGGCGTATCGCCAAGGCCGTAAAAGGCGTTGATGAAGTTTACGTCGCCACAGACGATAAAAGAATATTTGATGAGGTAGAAAAGTTCGGCGGAAAGGCTGTAATGACAAGCTCCGAGTGTCCGAACGGAACTCACAGGGTGCTTGAGACGCTGGAAAAGTTAGAGGTTTCAGATAAATCGTGGACGAGGTCTGATATCGCCGTAAACTTTCAGGGCGACGCGGTTGTTACTCCACCGTGGGTGATAGAGGCTTTAATTTCTGAGATGAAAAAAGACAAAAACATTTTAATCGCGACACCGGCTATTGAAGTTCGCGGAGAAAAAACCGCCGGCACTATGGTTACGTTCGATACCAACCATAACGCTTTATTTTTCTCCAGGGCTCAGATACCGAACTCAAAAAACCATCCCGACGCAAAAGATATAAAACGGTTTAGGCACATCGGTATTTACGCCTACACATACGATGCGCTTAGAAAGTTTTGTTCTTTAGAGCCAACACCCTTGGAAAAAATAGAAAAGCTTGAGCAGCTGCGCGCGCTTGAGAACGGCATCCCTATAAAAGTAGTTGAGGTCGATTATAAAGGCCGCACGCACGGCTCTATTGATACACCAGATGACGTAAAAACTGTTGAGGACATCATAAAAAAAGAGGGTGAACTAGTTTGAGGTTAATACTTTCAAGACACGGGAACACCTTTGACCCCGACGAAAGAGTAACCTGGGTTGGCAGTAAAAACGATAAACCACTCGTTCCAAAAGGGCGAGAGCAGGCAGAAGCACTCGCCGCCACTCTAATAGAAAAAAAGATAAAAATAGACGCTGTATATTGCGGCCCTCTAAAACGCACAAGAGAGTACGCCGACATTGTCTGCAAAAAAGTAGGCCTAAAGCCCGCAAAAATAGATGAGCGTTTAAATGAATTAGACTACGGCGCCTGGGCAGGCCTTACAAACGATGAAGTAATAAAAAAATTCGGCGAGAAAGAGTTCAATGATTGGCAGGAAAATTCCATTTGGCCGAAAAATTCCGGCTGGACAGGGAGCCTTAAAGAAAAAACAGACGAAATAAAAAGTTTTCTTTCAGATCTAAATAAAAATCATAAACCCAACGACACAATACTCGTTGTAACCAGCACCGGGAGGTTACGTTTCTTTTTATCCGCCGCTGTTGACTCGCGCGAGCCTAAAGTAAAAACAGGGAATATCTGCGAAGCTTCTTACGATGGGAAAGAACTTAAAATATTAAGTTGGTCAACATCTCCTGACAAACTTTAACAAAATTATTTTCTACTAATAAGTGGTTATCCTAACGTAATCATTTTTTTACTGGGGCGCTGGGGCTGGTAATTTATCTTGCCGTTGTTTAACATCAAGGGGAACGACTACAGGAGCCACGTAAGTAGTAGAAGATTTCGCAGGTTCTTGCTTAAGCTTAAGATCAAGTGGCACTGACGTTTTATCAGATACGGGGGCTTCCCCTATTCTTAAAAGAACAGATTTTCCATTACTATCGGTACCCCAAACTTGTTTCCGTAAATTACCTTTATCTATAGCCGCAATAAGTTCATCTTCCACTGTTCCCATAAAATCATCCAGTCGCATTATCTTTCCTGAATCTATACATATCGGCCATAAACCAGAAGTAAAAGTCGGGTTAAGTAAAATTGATAAAGCATCTTTCCGACTCAATTGTTGGTCAGCTGTAATACAAGATATAGCTTCCATTTGTACACTTTTTTTTCCATCCTTATTAGTCACATGTTTGTCGATAGTATCATACGACGTCCCTGCCGCGGTAGCACCGAGCATTTCTACTAATTGTATCCTGAAACCTGTCCCCGCCGCAGTGGCCGCTATAGTGCCTTGCCCGGCAGCAACAGCGGATGTATATGTGTCCGCAAATACCCAACCACCCATCATACAAACCGCTGTAATTGCAGCTGCGTCACGCACATAACAAAGAGCATCGTCAATTTTGATGCGGGTTTTTATGGAACTAAAAACATCTTTAAAATTCCAATATGTATTATCGGCATTCCCGATAAAGCCTGGGATAGGTTTACAATCAGTTACTTCATAGAGATAATCTGTTATTCTGTACTTACATTTCTCAAATCTTACATACAGAAAATCAGCGGGATCCGATAGTTGTCTGGGATTTTCTTTACTTAACAGATCCCTCGTCGTATTTGGAGCCGGAGTAATTTTAAGATAAAGGTTATTTTTCGCTATAGTACAATTGTTTTCCATCTCCATTATGCCATAACCTTGTTTCGAACCCAGCACTCTCTTTGGTTTATATGTAGTAGTGGTTCCAGTTACCAGCGGAATTTCTTTTTTAAAAAACGCAGGCGAGTTTGAGGATTGTTGAGCAACTATACTAGCAGGAACCAGTAACAGCGACAGCGGTACTAATAGTAACAGATTATTTGTTTTTACTTTTATTGAATAAAAAAAACGCATGCTGTGTGTTACAAAAGGTTCTTTTCCGCCTCTTTTCGGATTATATCCATACTGTATATGGAGTCTCTGAGCTTATCGTCATTCAACAACATAACCAGATTTGGAGGAAGAGGTTTGCTATAATCGTGAGCTAAAAGGGTTTTAATGCTTTGCATATTTACAGCTGTTTCTGATGTTTGGATCTCTGCGGCAGATATTAAGTTATATACGGAATAAATAAGTGATACGCCGGCAATCGCCCAAAAGGCAACGCCTGCTATCTTTTGTTTATTCGCCCTCTTAAGCATGTTTTGTAATTCAAACTCGCTGGGAGCAGTTCTTTCAAACGCCCATACTTGGGCTTCTGAAGCGTTAAAATAAGCTATTTTCTCCCCTTTCAAACTTACCTTAAACCTGTTCCCTAACACAATCCTCTTATTATCGCGCCAGCTCCTTTCGAGTTCTACTGTTACCTTATCCCTATCGTACACAAGCAGTGGGCTCTCTTTAGATTTTCCGGTACCTTGTATTTCTCCATTATATGCGTCCTTGACCCTGTCTATAACACTCTTTTTCGCCGTGATAACGTCAGTATATTCAGCCTTACGAGCCTGATATAGCTTCTCGGTGCTGGACCTTGAAAGAGAAAAAGCTGTTCCCGCAGCTCCTGATACAATTGCGAATAGTCCACTCCATGCTCCGGTCGCAAGACGAGATTGTTTGATGCTTTTCAATTGTTCGACGGTTTCCTTGGGAGTTGGAGTTAAAGTTCCACTCATTTCTTGAGACCATGCTAACTTTGGCATACTGGTAAAAACCAAGAAAGTTGAAACAGCGATCGTTAATACTTTTTTCAACATAAAGACCTCCAAATCGCTTTTTTTAAATTTTACCCCCCCCCCCCCCGTAAAAAGTCAAGAATTTAGAGACGTTCTAGGAAAGTAGAAATAAATTGGGTAGTTATGATTAGAGCCCTTACTTAAAAGCCTCATATATGATACAGTCGTTCTTGACTACAATTGTAGTCGTAATGGAGTACAATGAATATAGCGTCGCTCATTTTAAGAAAATCCATCGCCAGAAGGAAAATTCTTTCCTTATTTTTCGCTAATGAAGAAAAAGATTTTTATGTTAGGGAACTTGAAAAACTAACGGGTGTTTGGGCTGGGAATATAAGAAGAGAACTTTTGCACCTTACGAACGCCGGGCTTTTTACGACCAGTACAAGAGGGAACTTGGTTTTTTATAAGTTAAATAAAAATTGCCCATATTATAAAGAGTTGAGCAATATTCTTGCTGCGGAGCTGGGAATACCGGCGAAAATTAAAGAAATACTCATGGGCATAAAAGGCATACAAAAAGCGTTCATTTACGGATCGTACATAAATGGGACATTTAAGAAGGATTCCGACATTGATGTAATGATAATAGGCTCTCCCCCGCGAGACCAGCTCTTGCACAAGATAGCTGTGTTGGAGGATGAACTACGAAGGGAAATAGATTATCAGGTTTACAGCCAAGAGGCTTTTAATCTTAATATATCTAAAGGAAATCCCTTCATAGAAGAAGTTCTTAATTCTCCAAAAATAGTCCTCATAGGGGAAGAGAATGGATACCAACGCAAAAATAAAGCTGTGGTTAAACGAAGGAAAAATAAAAAAACAGGATATAAACAGTAACCATATAAAAATCCTGCTTAAGCGTTCTAAGAAAGATGTTGTTATAGCAAAAAAAGTTTTGAACATAGATTACGAAACTGCGTATCTTGTAGCTTATAACTCTATGTTAAAATCTGCGAGGGCACTTATGTTCTCAAAAGGGTACCGCCCCGATGACGGCTCTCAACACAAAACCACCATAGAATTCTGTTCATGCTTTATTGATAAGAACCTGAATGTACTTGATGTATTCAGCAGAATGCGCAGAAACCGCAACGTTTTAAACTATAATCCCTATTATTACAACTGTATAGACGAGGGAGACACCCTGCTTGCCATAGAAATAGCTGAAAAATTTATTTCTATAGTCAGCGCAATTTGCAATTCAACAATGGTTTAAAATAAATTTTATAAAGATTAATCTACTCTTTCAACGCTTTTTATTTCAGGAACTGCTGCGCGAATTCGTGCTTCAACAACGTTCTTTAACGTCATTATAGCACCCATGCAGTGCGCGCACGCGCCGCGTAGCCTTATTCTAACGATGTTATCGTCGGTAACTTCAACAAATTCAACGTCGCCGCCGTCTGCCTGAAGCGTTGGACGTATCTGGTTTAAAACCGCTTTTACTTTATCTTGAATTAATTCAGCCATGTTAATTCTCCTTATTTAATTTAAGTCTTCAAACGATAACAATTTATTTCCAATGCTTAAAACGTCGTCTTTTTTGACAAGAACATCTTTTACAACACCGTCGCGCGGAGCAAATACGCGGTTTTCCATCTTCATCGCTTCAAGAATAAATAGCTCATCACCTTTCTTGACGGTTTGGCCTGGTTTCACCATTACGTCCAAAATTTTTCCTGGTATCCTTGTTTCCATAATATTAACTTTTACAGAGAATGTTTCACGCACATCGCGCCTAATTCTTTTTGCCTGATCTTCTGCAGAAAGTTTGGCGGTATATATACCTGATGTAACCGTGTAGAGATTTCCCTCTTCCACAAATTTAACAAGATACGGTTTGTTCTCTATTATTATGGAATAGAACTCGCCGCATTCCTCAAAGTTAACTTCAAACGGAGTTGCGTCTTTTCTGTCCACAAAGCTTACAAAGAATTTTCCGTTGTCCTTTGTAACGCGCACTCTCTCCATTTTATTTTCGTTAAGTTTTAATTCTACTATCATTACAGCCTCCCTGTTCCTATCTCTTTTCTCCACGCGCTGATAGGAGTGCTAATTAATTCCACATCGCCGCGCCTTTTTTCTTCCGTGTTATAAACTTTTATCGCGGCCGCGAGCGCTATCGCCGTTTTAACAACGTCCGGCGGTTCCGGCCTCTTAAATACAAAACTTCCGCCTACAAAGTCAACATTATAAGTGCCTTCCAGCACATCGTTAGAGCTAAATATCTGTCTTTGAAGCGGAATATTAGTTATTATCCCCGAGTAAAAATAGTCTTTTAAGAGGTGAGTCATCTTTGTAATGACGTTTTTCCTGTCGTTTCCCCATACGGACATCTTTGCGAGCATGTGGTTATAGTGAACGGGGATCTTCCAGCCTGAGTGAGCTATTATTTCGTGGCGCACGTTCGGTCCCATTGGGACGAACATATCGTTAACAACGCCCATGTGAGGTTCAAATGTTTCGGGATCCTCGGCGTAAATTCTGCATTGCATCGCAGATCCTCTGCATGAGATATCTTTTCCTTTTAGTTCCAGTGTTTCACCGGCTGAAATTAAGAACTGTTGTCTTACAAGATCCATCCCCGTTACCATTTCGGTAATTGAGTGTTCCACAGTGAGGCGCGGATTAACTTCCATAAAATAGATCTCGTTATCTTGAACAAGGAATTCAAACGTCGCAAGTCCACAAAGCCCTAGGTGCTCCGCGAGTTTTGAAGCAGAATCTTTTATATATTTCCTTTGTTTGTCTATGAGAGTTGGCGCGGGGGTTTCTGAACATATCTTTAAATATCGGCGCTGAATGGAGCAGTCAAGCTCTGGAAGGCACAGGATGTTCCCTTTTTTATCCCGAAGTACCGGAACTTCAATATGTTTTGCTCCGGTTAAGGCTTTTTCAACTACAACGTTGTCGTCGTTAAAAGCTATGTGCGATTCTATTTGAGTTGCCGAGAAAGCTCTCTCAAGATTTGCTTCGGCTTCTACGCGTCGAATGCCTTTAGCGTGATTTCCGTGCGCGGGTTTAATGACCACAGGATAACCTATTTTTGCCGCGGCTTGTACAGCGTCCTTTAAATTGGAAACAGGCTCTTCAGACGATGGAATAATTTTTATCCCGTGTTTTTTTGCGACACTTCTTACATGGATCTTATCACTAAGATTTTTTAGGAGATCATCACTGCAGCCTATAAATTCAAGTTTATTAGCTTTACAGATCTTCGCGAAAGATGAATCCTCGGCGAAAAATCCGTAGCCCGGATGCACACAATCAACCTCAGCTATTTTTGCGACCGCCATTACAGCGTCTATATTTTTATAGCTTGTTGAAACGCCGCCTTTTCCTATCCTATACGCGTAGTCGGCTCTGTTAAGATAATGAAGGGATCTATCGTCGTCGGAATAAACAGCCACCGTTTCTATTCCAAGATCAAGGCAGGTGGAAATTATCCTGTTCGCTACTTCGCCTCTGTTCACTATAAGGACTCTTTTAAACATTCATCTCTCCTATAGCGGGATATTTCCGTGTTTTCTTGGCGGCGTTGTTTCACGTTTATCAACCGCGTGATCCAGCGCGCTTATTATTTTAGCTCTTGTGTCCTCTGGGAATATAACTTCATCTATGTAACCTCTGGACGCCGCGACGTACGGATTCGCGAACTTCTCGTTATATTCATCCAGCTTTTGCTGCCTTGCTTCTTCCGGATTCTGCGCCTTCTTCAGATCGTTCCTATAAAGAATATTCACAGCGCCTTCGCTTCCCATGACCGCAATTTCCGCGTTTGGATACGCGAAATTAAAATCTGAGCGCAGATGTTTAGACGCCATAACTATATAAGCACCGCCGTAAGCCTTTCTTGTTATGATAGTAATTTTTGGAACAGTGGCTTCAGCAAAAGCGTACATGAGCTTTGCACCGTGTTTTATTATTCCGCCGTATTCCTGGTCGGTGCCGGGTAAAAATCCCGGAACGTCCACAACACTTATCAAAGGAACATTAAAAGCATCGCAGAACCTTACAAATCTTGCCGCCTTAAAAGACGCTGAAATATCTATGCAGCCCGCAAGATAATTCGGCTGGTTTGCCACCACTCCAATTGGACGGCCATTCATGCGCGCGAAACCTATAACTATGTTCTGGGCGTAGTTACTCTGAACTTCAAAGAAATATCCGTCGTCAACAACGGCGGTCACAACATCTTTTATATCGTAGGGAAGTTTTGGGTTTAGAGGGATCAATTCTCTCAGCGACGGGACTTTTCTGTCCACAGGATCGCCTGTTTTATACATTGGAGGATTTTCGCGGTTATTTAACGGCAAGAAACTTAAAAGTTCTCTTACCATCAAAAGACACTGCTTCTCGTCGTCGGCGACAAAGTGAACAACACCCGACTTTGCAGTGTGAGCGGAAGCTCCGCCAAGATCATCCATGGTCACTTCTTCCATCGTAACCGCTTTAATGACCTCAGGGCCTGTAACGAACATGTAGCTATTCTGTTTCATCATGAAAATAAAATCTGTTATTGCAGGAGAATAAACAGCACCGCCCGCGCATGGTCCTAATATTGCGGAAATTTGAGGAATAACTCCGGATGATTTTGTATTCCTCCAGAATATTTCTCCATAACCTGCCAGCGAATCTATGCCTTCCTGAATTCTTGCGCCGCCCGAATCATTAAGTCCTATAACAGGACAACCGTGGGCAAGAGCCATATCCATAACTTTACATATTTTCTCGGAGCAAACCTTGCTTAAAGAGCCCCCAAGCACCATAAAATTCTGCGCGAAAACATAGACCGGACGGCCGTCCACTTTGCCGCAGCCTGTTACAACAGCGTCGCCGGGAATGCGTGTTTTATCCAGATCATAATCGCTGCATCTATGTACAACGAATTTGTCTATTTCCTGAAAGGTTCCCTCGTCACAAAAGAACTCCAAACGCTCGCGGGCGGTCATAAGCCCCTTTTCTTTGCGTTTTGCTATCTTATCCGCCCCTGCGCCAAGCTCCGCGGCTCTGTTCCTTTCCTTTAATTGTTCAAAGATATCAAGATGTTCCGTCATTTTAACTCTCCCGCTTACATGGTAGTGATAGTACCTCTATCTTGAAACGCGCCGAAAATCAACCTTTACCATTGGCGGTTTGACACCTCCGCGCAGGGGCTTAAGGCTTTCCTGACGGAGCACTTTTTGCATCCACTCAAAACAGAGCTTGACTTTGTACTGTAACTTACAGTACAATTAGGAGGATGAGTTGGAAAAGGCATACAGAGTCTATACTTCTAAAAATTACGAGAGGAAACTTAAGAAAATTCCAAAAGATATCAGGCGCAAAACCGACGTATGGATACGAACAGTTATCTTTAAGGGAGTTGATGAGATTAGAAAAAGGCCTGGTTACCACGACGAGCCTTTACAGGGAGAAAGATTTGGACAGCGTTCAGTGAGATTAAATAAAAGTTATAGGTTGATCTACACTGAGTACAAGCTGGAAAAAATAATTTTATTGTTGGAGGTAACAAAACATGAGTACTAAAAAATATAGGGGATTAAAAGACGCACTAGAATTGCATGAAAAACTTGATGGGAGATCACATTTTGGCTGGTTCCTTGATGCCGCAAGAGGGGTTATGGATGTCACACAAACTGAAATGGCGAAGATATTAGGCGTCTCAAGGTCGATGGTCTGCGATATAGAAAAAGGCCGGCAGTTCGTAAGCCCCACTTTGGCCTTAAAAATAGCCAACAAAGCCGGACTTTCCCCAAGAGAGGCTCTCAGACTATGTTTCCAAGATCAGCTTAGAAAGGCCAAGATAAAATACGAAGTAGACATAAAGGCTGCGTAATATTCCAAATAGACTTTAATTACAAAATTGTATATACATGCCGAGTAGTTTAACTATTGGGTTCTATTCGACGAAGGGAGGAAAAAATGAAAGTTTTTACATTTTTAGCAGTTGTATCTTTTCTGTTCTCGTTCACGATATATTCACAGGAACGCCCGCTAGGGTACAAGTCAAATAAGACTTCGAACGGCGTAAGTAGTATGCAAAAGACTCTGTGCGGTAAAGTAGTATATATGGACAATTGGGATTTCATCTTCGACACAAAAGCAAAATTCGACGCTAATTCAGGAAATCCAGGTGACGATAATGCAAGAAAAATGGCTCTTGCGGCCATAACAAATAGTTCGCTTAAAATGTGTTGTAATATAGCCGAATACTCCAATGGAACCGTCAGTAAAGGCTGCAGTTCCCCCGAGTTATCCACCCAATAACGGTATTAATTCCGAGTGGTTTCAGAGGAGAAATAACTACTTGAAAACCCAGGGTGAATATAGTAGTAATTAGCGGATTTTATTTTAGGAGATTAACATGAAAGAAAAGATCCATCCAAAGTATGAGACAGTAAAAGTGTCCTGCGCGTGTGGGAACGAGTTCGAGACAAAGTCAACGATCGGGCACAAAGAGATAAAGGTTGAGATATGCTCAAGTTGTCATCCGTTCTTTACCGGAAAACAAAAACTTATAGATAGCGCTGGAAGAATAGAAAAGTTCAACAGAAAATACAGCAGAAGCACAAAAGTTACCGAAGTAAATCCGGCAAAAGCTACGAAAAAGTAGAAGCACTACACTGCTAAAAAACAAATGTTTAGCAAACTTGAAAGCACACTTAAACGTTATGATGAGTTGGAACGTCTTCTATCCGACGCGTCCATTATCAACGACCGTGTAAAATATGTTGAGCTTAGCAAAGAGCGTGCGCAGCTGATCGCAATAGTTGAAAAATATCTTGAATACAAAAAAATCGCAAAAGAGATAGAGGATAACACCGAGCTTCTTAACGGCAACGACGAAGAATTCAAGGAAATGGCAAAAGAGGAATTAACGCGCTTAAAAGAATTAAGACCTCGGCTTGAAGAAGAGATTAAGTTACTACTCATACCAAAAGACCCGCTTGACGATAAGAACGTGATCCTTGAAGTAAGGGCAGGCACCGGCGGCGACGAGGCTGCTTTATTTGCGGCAGACCTATTCAGAATGTACGCAAGGTTCGCGGAAAGGAACGGTTGGAAAGTTGAACTTTTAAGTTCAAACCCTATCGGTATCGGCGGATATAAAGAAATCATAGCGATGATAAATGGAAAACAGGTTTATAGTAAACTTAAATACGAGAGCGGAACTCATAGAGTACAAAGAGTCCCCGAAACCGAGGCAAGCGGAAGAATTCACACATCAGCGGCAACAGTTGCAGTGCTTCCAGAGGCTGACGACATAGAAGTAAATATAAAACCAGGGGATCTGATGATAGATGTTTACAGAGCCGGCGGCGCGGGCGGACAGCACGTTAACACAACTGATTCAGCGGTGAGAATAACTCACATCCCGACGGGAACAATAGTAACTTGTCAGGACGAGAGGAGCCAACATAAGAACAAAGCAAAAGCGATGACTGTTCTTAAAGCAAGGATATACGAAAAGATGCAGACAGAGGCGAACGCCTCTCGCGCCAGCGAGAGAAAACAAATGGTTGGAAGTGGGGATCGTTCCGAACGTATTAGAACATGCAATTACCCTCAGGGGCGTATAACCGATCACAGGATAGGTTTCACGGCATATAAACTTGAGCAGTTCATGGACGGAGATATAGAAGACATGATCTCGGCGTTAATAACCCATTATCAGTCGGAAATACTTAAACACGATCAAAAATGAAAATATCCGACGCCATAAGCCTTGGCACAAAGATCCTTTCAGCGACAGAACTAAACCCAAGGGAAATTGAAAGCGATATCCGTTTTATGTTGGCGTGCCTGCTAAAACCTAGCTCGTCGTCAGTCGGCTCGCCGGTATCCGGCGACAGAAAAGAATTAACTCCCGAACAGGAAAAAACTTTTAACATCTGGATCGAACGACGCTTAACTTTGGAACCGGTACAATACATAACAGGCGAAACAGAGTTCTGGTCGCTACCGTTCTATGTTGGCCAGGGAGTGCTTGTGCCAAGACAGGACACAGAAACTCTGGTCTCAGAAATAAAAGATCATTTCAGCGACGATAAAAAAAGATACCGTTTTCTTGATATGTGCTGCGGCACAGGATGCGTCGGGATAAGTCTTTTAACGATATTCCCGAACAGCACCGTAGTTTTCGTTGATAAATACTCAACGCCCATAAAATACACTCAGAAAAATCTTGCGCGCCTTGAACTTACACACAGGGCAGCCGTTATAACATCGGATATGTTCAGCTCCATCCCTAATGAAATGCTTAACTCATTTGACGCGATAGCCGCAAATCCTCCATATATACCGGACTCTGAATTAAAAGGCCTTCCCATGCAGATAACCCTTTTTGAACCTACGGAAGCCTTGAGGGCTGGCGCTAACGGACTGATGTTTCATAACATCCTGGCATCAGAGGCACAAAAATTCCTCAAACCTTCTGCACCCTTATTTGTGGAAATAGGATATAATCAGGGTCAGGATGTATCTGCCTTATTCAGACAGCACGGTTGGAGCAGCACCCAAATAGTCAAAGATATGGCGGACAACCCCAGGGTACTTATAGCAAAACCCTAACGTTAGGGGGTATCCTACCGATAAGGCATATAGAGGTAAAAAGCCATGACTGCCGAAAATAAAAAAAGAGCCTTAAAAGACATACTGAGCGAACTTGATAAAGAAAAAAAGTCTGCTCCAACGCAGGAAAAAGACGACATCACGGGTCTTGAACAAAAGATCCCTATAGTTGGAAAAAGCACGGACAAGGACAGCGGCGGCATAATAAATTTTGAGGACGAGGCGGAAGCGTCAGATGTTGAGATCCCAATTCCCGAAGGTTTCGCGATGAAAGAAGACACCGGAGAATTTAATATTCTTGGAATGGAAAATAAAGAAGCCGCACCGTCACCACCTACACCTGTTTCCGAAGCAAAAACAAATCCAAAAATTATTGTTTCCGAACTTAGATCACGCCCATCTTCTCCAACACCGGCTGATACAGATTATTTAAATAAGACAGAATTACTCGAGCAAAGAATACTAATGCTTGAGGAAGAAAATAAAAAACAAGCAAAAATAATGAGCTCGCAGAAAAAGGAAATAGAGGAATATAGAGAAAGAATAGGAAAATTGGATTCGGAAAATAGGAAAATAATAGCGGAGTTAAGTAGCGCAGAAGGGAATGTAAGAATGGACTTTGAGGCTCAGTTAAATAAAGCCGCTGTTATAGAAGAGAAATATAACACCCTTGCGCAGAACCACGAGGAGATGAAAGCAAAAGTAAGAAAAGATATCCAAAAAATAAGAATGCGCGAAAAAGAATTAGCAAACAAGCTCGATATGATAAAAAACGACAGTGAGACGCTGCTGGCCGCCAAGGACCATAAAATACTGCAGCTTAAACAACACATAGATAATCTTGAATTTGAAATAGAGTCGCTGAAAGAAAAAGTGACAACGTTCCAGGACCTTGCAAAAGAGAACGAGGAAAAAGCTGAACGCGTAATAAAAGCGCTAAGGCTTTCAACGTCACTTCTTGAGACAGGCTCGAAAAAAGAATAAATTAAATCTTAAAACGGTATTTCGTCGTCCGTAATCGTGGTCGATGTTGTGGTCGGTTCGAACGGCGGAACATTCGTTGTGTCAGCAGTATATTCAGTTGTGGTGGTGGTTGTGCTGTCTGTTTTTTCGGATGCTGAGCCAAGGAACTGAATAGTGTTCGCGATTATTTCTGTAACGTAATGTTTTTTGCCTTCTTTATCGTCCCAATTCCTTGTCTGAAGTTTCCCGTCAATATAGACCTGTTTTCCTTTCTTTAAATAATCTTTGCAGAGCTCTGCAAGACGTCCCCAAACTACAACCCTGTGCCACTCTGTACGTTCCTGCTTTTGTCCGCTCTTATCCGTCCAATTCTCACTTGTTGCGACAGAAAAATTAGCCACCGCCTGCGAGCCTGTTGTATATCTCACTTCCGGATCTTTCCCTAATCTTCCAACGATAATTACTTTGTTTACGCCTGCCATGTTATGCCTCCTTTTCGGAATGCCCTATTCTGCAATATCTTGCGGTTTAGTGTCAAGCACAATCTGGTCTTTCAGCCTCTCTAGCGCCGAGGTGTAAAGCTCCGAGAATGTTGAATTATATGAAGTCATTATGTAATCGGGAAGTACCTCACAGCAGCCCTTGATGACAAAAAGCCTGTTCATCGCCTCTTTGTGCGGAAGAGTAAGCTCCGCTGAATTTAGAACAACGCCCTCGTACTCTATTATATCGATATCAATTTCACGCTCCGCCCACGTTTCTCTTTTTTTTCTTCCAAGCCCGAGCTCTATTCCCTTTAATATACAGAGGAGCTCATCTGGCGGGATGTCCGTGTGAAGAAGCAATATCTGATTAAGATAATTTGTTTGTCCGGTAACACCCACAGGGGATGTTTCCATAACAGAGGAACTACGCACCACCGTCGCGCCGATCATTGAGTTTATTTTTTGTAACGCTTTTTTTAGATATGATAATTTGTCGCCGATATTCGAGCCCAGAGAAACAAAAACATTATTGTTACTGATCGGCATTCAGCAGATATGTCTTTTTCTTGCTTTCTCGATATCAAAGTTCAACATCTCTGACGAGATAAAACCGGTGTAAGAGACACGCGCCTCGCCCTCTACAGAATACACCGAGTTCTTTCCGGTTACCTTTAAAAGGCCGCCCCATGTATGAACTATCAGTGGCGTAGCTACTTCTTTTCTGGTCTCAGCGATCGCCGCCGCCGCGAATGCGCCGTTGCCGCTGGAATAAACAAGGTTTTTCGCTCCGACTTCAAATGTCGCGATGTTCATATTATGAGTGTCGATAAGATCATAAAAAGTAACGTCCACTCCGTCGGGCTGGTATCTGACACTGTTGGCAAGCATAAAACCAATACCTCTTATGTCCACAGTGGAAACCTTTTCAACTTTTAGAACTAAATGTTTTGTACCAAAGTCAACCATACTTACTTCCACGACCTTGCTCTCGAACTGATGCGGGATCTCTAATTCGTGCTTGATCTCCAACTTTTTTATCTTCGGCATCTCAACACTTATGATCTGGTCTATTATCTCGCCTTTTATTACACCGGATTTTGTTTCTATCTGCTGTTTGTTGCCGGCGATCTCTTTTTCACTTGTAAAACGTATGGCCGCGCGCGTACCGTTAGCGTTAAAGTTCTGTTCAGCGCCATCGCTGGAGAAAAATTTGATCATATAATCGGCCGAACTTGATGACTCTATAAAACAAGCCCCGTCGGCGCCTATGGAGAACCTTCTGGCACACAACATCTCAACTAAATTATCCTGATACTCAACGTTAAAGAATTTTTTCCTGTTATCTATTACCGCAAAATCGTTCCCCCCGGCACAGATCTTAAAGAACTCAATTTTTACCATTGGATTTCTCCTCCTCCGCTTTCTTCTCATATTTTAACGGCGGCAGCGGCGGTTTTTTAACCCCGCACGAAATGATAGCGACGGACAGTAGTAGCGCAAAAAATACAAAAGTACTACGCATAGTTTAGAATATTTAACCGCTTTTCTATGCGTAAATCAAGTGATATGATGCCGCACGTGGAAAACCGATTAAGGAACCTTTCAAAACTGATAGATGACTACCAGCTCCATGTTATGGACCTGATACAATTTGTCTGCCCGAACATGGATAAAGAAACTCAATACGGGCTTCTGACGAACACATTCTCTGGTGTTTTTAAAAAACTTAAAAAAAGCGCTTACAAATTCCCAGCTTATATCCTTGTATATTCAAACGCTGTACGAAAGCTGCTACGACACAAACGTACACCCCCTCAGATCGCGGCATCCATAAAAACCATGGATAGAAATGTGAATATAGAGGATTTCTCACATAAAGATTTTTCGGACGTAGATATAAGTGAGTTACTGCTCACGATCCCGCCGAAAGACAGGATAGTCCTGTGCCTTTACGAGCGTCACAAGATCCCTGTTGAAGAGATAGCCACACTTTTCTCAACAACATCAGGCACAATATCGACCATTATATCCAAAAGTAAAAAGGAGCTGGCAAGGAACATTATCTTGAGCTCCGGAAAACACAGGGGTTCCTCCAGCACGAGATCCGAAGAGCCAAAAGAATGTTTTTTCGTTAAAAATAATATCGAAAAAAAAGAATACGCTGACAAGAACCAAAAACACATCTCTAAATGCATCACGTGCGGTAATTTTTACGGCTGGATGCATAAGATAAACGAACTAATAACGGACATCCCACGGCCTGCGATGGGAAAGAACATCAATTCTTATATGCTCTCGCATTTAAACAAAATAAGCCTGCACAATAAAATAATAAAGATCGCCACCGCGATCTTACTTTTGATAATAGTCGCTTCTCTATTGATACAACATTACGTACCTAAAACACCGACGATAGAAAAATACGTTGAAAGAAAAGAAGCCGCAGTGCAGCAAAAATCAGAACAAAAACTCACATATAAAATCCGTATCTTCACACCTAACCAGAAGAAATGGAGCGAGACAAACAACATGATAAAACAGATATTGGTCAGCTACAACGCCCAAAAAGCCGCGAACGTTGAGCTGGGAAAAGAGAGCCAAGCCGGCAGCTACTATCACTTCCTAATACTTAAAAAGGACCTGACCGCGCTTATGGGTGATATAAACACAGTGGGAAAAATAGAGCTGAACGAAGAAGCGGAAACAACGGAAGTAACTCCCGACGAAGTACGGTTTGAGATCTGGGTCAAAAAAAATGCAAGATGAACTGTTCTCAAAAATAAACAACGCCAGAACGGTCATCTCCATGCCGCATGCCGGAACGGCTTTATACCTTGCGAAATCGACATGTCAAAAAGGGATCAGAATAGTTGTAACGCCTGATGATCCGTCCGCGGAAAAGATATACTCGCTGACAAAGTCGTTTACCGACGGATCATCTGTCAGCTACAAAAATGATCTTGTCCTCTTTCCTGAATGGGATTCAAGGCCTGAATACCAGAACTCTCCAAGCATAACAGCGCAGTCGCAAAGGCTATCCACGTTGTTTAAAATAATGAATAACTCCCAGCGGCTGACAGTTTTTACGTCGATAAAAGCCGTAAGCCAGTACGTGCCTCCACAGGAATACATTGCCGATTTTAGCGATGTTATAAAAAAAGACAGCGTTATACCTCCTGGCAAAATAGCCTTGGATCTGGTATCCTGCGGATACGAAAGAACAGACCTTGTGGAAGCACCTGGGTTCTTTTCAATAAAGGGGAACATCCTCGACATTTACTCACCGTCGGAGCTATATCCGGTGAGAATAGAATTCTTCGGTGACATTGTTGAAAATATAAAATATTTTGATCCATCCACCCAGCGTTCCAAAGAAGATGTTGAGAAATTCTTCGTCTCGCCGGTGAAGGAAGTGTCTTTCTCAAAAAAAAGCGTCGCTCTCTTTAAGGAAAAACTGAAAGAACACTCCGACCAGCTTGGAATAAGAAAAGACGTCAGGCAAAAAACACTTGAATTCGTTGAAAGAGGTTTGTACGCGCCGGGGGTTGAATATTATCTCCCGTTCTTTCACGATAAACTGGAGTGTTTTTACGATTACCTTCCTGGTGGAGCCGAAATAATAAACGTCGATGAGTATCTTTTCGACCCGGAGATAATTCAAACCGAAATGCCGGCAGAATTAAAACAGGAAAGCGTTCCATTCCCACTTGAAAAATTATTTATAAACCGCGATTTAATAATGAACACGGCGGATTCTAAAAAAACAAAGAGTTTTTATTCCATTGAGTTTAACCAGGATACAAACGGAGTATCAGTAAAAGATATTTTTAAAGAACATCTACCGTCTAAAAAGGATCTTCAGGAATATCACGGATCCTTAAGGCACTCCGGAAATAAAATAATCTACACTTGTCACACCAACGCACAGGCGGAAAGACTTTTGCTTATGTTAAGAAATATTGAACACGACACTTATATAGACGATAAAACACCTTTGGGTGTTTTGATCGATAACCGAAAGAATCTATCGGCCCCTGTGATATGCGTATCTGACATCTCTGACGGCCTGACCATAGTGCCTGAAAGAATATCCATCGTCACGGAAAACGAGGTCTTTGGCGAAAAAAAGAAAGCGCTCGAGCCGCGAAAAAGCATAGACGCGTTCTTGGCCTTGTTCAAGGAATTAAGGGAAAACGATTACGTCGTCCATTCAACACACGGGATAGGCGTTTACAGGGGCTTAAAAAAGTTAAAGATAGACGGGATAGAAAATGATTTCTTTCAAATAGAGTACTCCGGAAAAGATATGCTTTTACTCCCTGTGTACAGATTAAGCACTGTGCAAAGATACGTCGCCCAGGGCGATTCAAAAGTTCATCTGGATAAACTTGGTGGGTTAAGCTGGAATAAAAAAAGGGACAAGGCAAAAAAAGGAGCAATGGAACTTGCTTATAAATTAATAAAGTTGCAGGCGGAAAGAAACTCAAAAAAAGGGCACGCATTTAGTACAGCCGACGATACATTCTTAAAATTTGAGACAGAGTTTGAATTCGACGAGACAGAAGATCAAATGAGAAGCATAAATGACGTAATTAACGATATGGAAAAAATACGTCCTATGGATAGATTAGTCTGCGGCGACGTAGGCTTTGGCAAAACAGAGGTCGCTCTAAGAGCCGCGTTCAAGGCCGCGTGTGATAACAAACAAACAGCGATACTTGTACCGACGACCGTGCTGGCTTTCCAACATTATCAACTCTTCACAAAAAGGTTTAAAGATTATCCAGTGTCCGTGGAAATGCTAACAAGATTTAAGTCAAAAAAAGAGCAAAACGAGATCGTTAAGAACATAAAGAACGGACACGCGGATATAATCATTGGGACACACAGACTTTTGAGCGGAGATATTAAATTCAAAGACCTTGGGTTACTTATAATAGATGAGGAACAGCGATTTGGAGTTAAACAGAAAGAGAAAATAAAAGAACTAGCCGCGAACGTTGACATGTTAACTCTGACAGCGACTCCTATACCAAGAACGCTTAACATGGCGCTCACAGGATTAAAAGATATCAGCGTGATAACAACCGCTCCGGTCAACAGGCTCCCGATAAAAACTTTTATTTCAAAGTTCAGCGGCGAGCTTATAAGAAAAGCATTGATGTTTGAGATCAAGCGCGGTGGACAGGCTTTTTTCCTGCATAACAGGGTTCAGGACATTTCTGAAATATACGACAAACTGCGGGAGATAGTTCCGGAAGCAAAGATAATGATCGCTCACGGACAAATGGATGAAAAGGAATTGGAGAGAATAATGCTGTCCTTTTACAGCAAAGAGGCGGATGTCCTTTTGTGTACAGCGATAATAGAATCCGGACTGGATGTCCCTAACGCCAACACAATAATAATAAACAGGGCAGACACGTTCGGGCTTTCGCAATTGTATCAGATCCGCGGACGCGTGGGGCGCTCACCAAAGCCCGCGTACTGCTATCTTCTCTTGCCGACGCATTTTGTGATCGGAAAATCCGCGGTAGAGAGAATAAAGACGCTGCAAAGATTCTCTGAGCTTGGTTCAGGATTTAACATCGCGAGCTATGACCTTGAGTTCAGGGGAGCCGGAGAACTTTTGGGTGGTGCTCAAAGCGGATTCATAGACGACATCGGGCTTGAAGAATATCTAAGGCTCATAGAAGAGGCCGTACAGGATATAAAGGGAGAAGCACGCTCCCCAAGTGTTGAGCCTGAGATATCAATAAACACTCCGGCATATATTCCGGAGAATTACATAAGCAACATAACGCAGCGTTTGTACTTCTATAAAAAGCTTTCAAACGCTTCGGACACCGACTCATTAAAGGAGATAGAAGAAGAACTTCGCGACAGGTATGGAGAAGTCCCGGATGAAACAAAAAATCTTTTTACCATTGTAACAATAAAACAATACCTCAAACCCATGGGCATCTCCTCTATTAAGATCGGGAACAAAAAACTGGTTTACACATTTGACGCTTCCACTAAAGTCATGCCCGAAACCATAGTGGAATTAGTGACCAAACAGCCTGGTAAATACAAGATAAATCCTGACATGAGACTGATATCTAATATAGATGACAATAATTGGAGAAGTGCTATAAAGGAAATTAGGGATTTTATATCTTTAACCTCCGGAGGGTAAACAAATGAAGGTCGGCATTCTATTTTTATTCGCGGTAGTTCTTATGGTTAACAATTCATATTCCCAAACGATCGCCACAAAAGAAGATGTGGCCAAATTTAAAAAACAGCTTCAGGAGTCCGGACTTTATTCTAAAACAATGACGGACGATTTTTTACTCCAACGTATAATAGATTTCAAACTTGTTGTAATGGAAGCTAAAAACACCGGCGCTGATAAAGAAGAAGGCGCCATGGATGCCATGGATAGAGCTATCTATACATACTACATAAACAAAATGGTCGATTATAAATTCAAGAACAAAAAATTCAGCAATAAAGAAATTTCTGACTACTATAGGACTAACCCACTGGTGAAAATACAAAGGATAACTTATGTTTTTGATCCAAAGAGCGCAAAAAGCAAAGACAAAGCAAAGACCCAGATATCCATACTCAGGAGTGAAATAAGATCCAAACAACTCACGTTCGAGGAAGCAATAGAAAAAACAGAGGCTAACGCCGCTCCCGGAATGAACGGCACTTTTGACAAGGCGCTATCATCAACTATACCCGTAATGGAGTGGATACAGATAAAAGACCTTCAACCAATGGAGCTATCTCCGGTGATACAACTTCAGGACTGTCTCGCTGTAACGAGAGTATTGAAAATATATCCGTTCTCGTCTGAGTTCGCCAGAGGAATCAACGCCATACTGGTGGACACTGCCACATCCAAAGCAAGGGACACGTATACACAGTCGTTGCGGCAAAAATACGGAGTAAAATGAAAAGCAAATCGTTACGAATAATTTTATTGGCCATTGTTGCCGCAGTCGTATTGATCTATATGTTCTACAAAAGGACTCATTCCGGGTTAAACTCAGAGACTGTGGCGATGGTTAACGGAGAGACCATACCGCTTGATAAGTTCGAGGACAGGTTAAGCATTATAAAGATGGCAAGTCCGCCGGACAAA
>JAZDEK010000153.1:0-13418 GCA_043808895.1 Pseudomonadota bacterium | reverse complement strand
TACATTAGGCAGTATTAATGTTTACGATTGTCTTTCCAAGGAGGATACTCCTGGAACAGACAGGACGCCCGATATTATAGAAGGCACAAAGAGAACATATTTTATTAACTCACTCCAAGATATAAGTCAGATTGATTTTAGAATTTCGGCAATTGAAAAAGCACGACCATTTTCTTATAAAGATAAACCTCTTACTATTGAGGCTAAGTCACGTAATGTTGGCATTCGTTTGTTAATTGGTATACACAAAGATAATAAGCGCTATTCTTTTACTATTGATGCTGGAGGAAATGTAAACGTTGGTGTTACTACTTTTAAAAATGACAACGTAATAGACGTAACCAACATTCGAGATATTAACTTCTTTAGGAACGAACTTAAAGAAAAAATAGCCAAAGATTCCTATTTCAAAAGGATCTACGAGACTTATACCGAATTCAGAGAATTTATATTAATGCCAGAAATACCATACGAAGAGGTTTACCCTTATATAAACAAATGGACAAGAGCAGACGCGGAAAAGCAGAACGAGCTTATTATACAAGGCAGCCTGACCCCGAATGCCAACTCTACAGAGAGGAACATTATAGACCTTCTGTTGAGAGAAAAGGGTGGCTTATTAAAGGCGCTCATAGAATATGATCTTGGCAGCGCGGAAATAGCGGCATCAAGTCTTATGGCTCTGCCCGAAGTCAATGATTCCGACATGGCGCTTTTAAACCAGATCATAAAAGATTCCGGCATTAAAATATATTCAGAAAAAACCGAGCAGGCAGAAAGAATAGAGGCATTACGAAGATTGGAAGGATATAAGAAGTCAGACGACCTTGATATAGAAATATTCTCTGACACTAAAACCGGTCCTCTTTATATGCAGGCACTTATTGAAAATGCCGAAAATGAAGGTAATGACGGCCTTAAAGCGATGAAGATTGACGACTTGATATTCCTAAGCGCGGCATTATCGTCACCTAGAAATGTTGCAAAAATGTCTGCCGCCGCCGGCTTCTCCCTTATAGCGTTAAGCTACAGCAGCAAGGTAAACGACATATCCAGAGAGTTTGAGACTAGAGTCGGCAAGACGATATTTAACCGCGAAGAAATAATAGAAAGAGCCAGAATGGAAATTGCGAGAAGGGATAAAATTAAATAGTTACTTTCTTGTATTACGACACATATAAAAGCAGACTCTTGATATAATCGAACTCCGGATGATAGATGTTAACAGTGTGGTCGGGCGCGAGCCTGTGTTTGCTTATTATTTTAACGGAGCGCCCTGTTTCACGGGCGGCGTTAAATATTATGCTCTCAAACATTTTCTCATCTATATAGTATGAACATGAACAGGTTAATAAGAAACTTTCTGAGGGCATTTTTGATAAAGCTGTTCTATTTATTTCCATGTAGCCTCTTTTCGCGTTATTAATATCACTTTTCTTTCTTGCGAACGCGGGCGGGTCCAATATTATTATGTTGTGATCTAATTTATTATCCCTTAGATAGTCAAAAACATCTCCGGTCACTAATTTATGCCGCGAAACATCCATTTTATTCAATTCAAAATTCTTCCCCGCCTGCGCTATAGCCTCTTTTGATGTGTCTATGGAAACAGAACTTTTCGCGCCGCCCTTTGCGGCGTACATAGAAAATCCGGCGCTGTAACAGAAACAATTCAATATGCTTTTATCGGAGCTTATCTCCATTATTAATTTTCGCATTTCCCTCATATCAAGGAACAACCCTGTTTTCTGCCCTGTTACAAAATTAACATTGAACGGAATGCCATTCTCGACCACATCAACTTCATTCTTTTTATCGCCGTAGAGAAATCCCTCGAACGCGGGGATGCCGTCCTGTATCCTGGCGCCTGAAACAGATTTTTCGTAGATACACGAAATAGCGCTGCCGTAATTTTCTATAAGCGAAGCAATAACGACGTCTTTTAATAAGCTCATCCCCGTCGTATTTATCTGAACGACCAGAACATCATTATATTTATCTACAACAAGCCCTGGTATGCAGTCTCCCTCGCCGTTTATTACTCTATAACAATTTGTGTATTTCCCGTTAAAGATATTTTTACGCAAAGTTATGGCTGACTTAATGTTCTTTTTTATTGATTCAATGGGCGGAGTGTTGTCAAAATTCAACATCCTTCCGCTGATACTTGTGTTCTTGTTGAAATAGGCATGCCCTAACAT
This sequence comes from Pseudomonadota bacterium, assembly GCA_043808895.1. Taxonomy (GTDB): domain Bacteria; phylum Bdellovibrionota; class JAFGOL01; order JAFGOL01; family JAFGOL01; genus JAZDEK01. The sequence goes on along the minus strand of JAZDEK010000153.1, from coordinate 11,217 downwards.
CTCCCCGCCGCTGCTTTTTACGGCAAGTATCTCTCCGTTCGTATATTCAGGGACATCTTGTATGGCACCGGAGAATATCCAGTGATGCCTGTTCTTTATCGGGAAGTCCCTGCCTTTTTTTAACGTTACTGCGTTGTATTTCATAGGCGTATTATGGTCGTAAACGGAATAAAAATAAAGCTCTTTAATTTGAAGTAAAAAAGGTGTATGAAAGTCATATAGAGATGTCCGTTCTTCAGGAGGATCTAATATGAAAAGAATAATAACCGCCGTTATGTTTTTAGGTTCTATAGGACTTGTAATGGCCGCCGCTGATTATCAGGGTTATTCAAAATTTCTTAAAGATAATGAATCTGAACTGAAAAAAATGGACACAGCGTGCAAAGCAACGGACGGCGTGCTGGCTAACGCTAACGAGTGTAATAGGCTCGCTAAAAAGCAACTGAAAGCGCAGTGTGATTTTGGAGTCAACCCCAACGCGTGCAAAGCGATAAAGACCGTTGAGGAAGCAAAAAAACATACTCCGGAAAAAAAGAATTAAAGACTTAATTCGCCTAATGTTTCGCACCATAAAATTCTCCAGCATTCTTGTCCTGGCGCTAATTCTTGTCTTATATTCATGCACAACAACTCACGGCGGTGGAAATAATAACAACAATAATTCAACAACTCACGTAAGAGGCCTCGGCGTTGATCACGCCTACACTATCGTTGGCGACAGTGATAACGAAAAAACGCTTTTAGATTTTGCGGAACTTAATGAGATCAGTTATCTCGCGCTTTACCAGATGGACCAGATACTGAACGATATCTCAAAAACCACCGCGCTTGATCTTTTTATTAAAAGAGCCCAGGACGAATACAGCCTTACTAATATAGTCGCTGTTGTGACGGACACAACAACAGCGCAAAAAGTGATAGATTTTAACAACGCTCACTCATACACAATAGACGCCATAAATTATGAATGCGAATATTGGAATGCCTCTGTAAAGTGTCCATCGTTTTCAGATTACAAAACAAATCTTATTTGGATACATAATAACGCGACCGGTTTTACAATAGACGCGACCATTACTTCCGCGAGCGAATCAGAATCCGCTGATATGAAATATTACGCGGACAGGATATTTATCCGTACATATGTTGCTGCCCCTTCAACGGCGTTTAACACTATAAGTACACAACTTTTGTATATATCCCCTGTTGACGGCACCACCACGCAAGCATGGCCGGTATTCTCTAATAATTCAAACTATATGGGTGGCTGGTTATCCAACTGGGAACAGCTAAAAGACGGTATGCAGGACGCGGAAAATACACTCCTTTCAGATTTGGAAAGCTCGTCGTTGACAGGCAGTGTAGAATTAAGCGGATTCTGGTACTTTAAATACTCAAATTTTAGCGGAGGTATTTAACATGAAGTTTTTTCTACTTCTTGCTTTTTTGTTCGGCCAGTACGCTTATTCCAACGAATTTAGATGTGTAATTAATCTCGCTTTGAATGGAAATTGGGCAGACATGTCAGAGATATCTTTAAGTGGAGATGAAGATGGCAACGCGTTTAAAGTTTATTTGAACTACGATCATAAACATGAGGCGGACAACAAGGCCGTAGTTTTTAACATCACTGGAGCAGGGGATGGCAAAACTGCAGTTTTTGATGTTACTGACAAAGAGGATAAAGTAGACGCCGTTTCTCCTCCGAAGACAATAACCAAAACAGTAATTTTGAAGAACCAATATGAAATCGACCCTTACAAAAAGACGATAAAAGCTTTTCCTAAAAAGAGTGACGGGATACATCAAGAGGGCGGAGCTTCTTTCAGAGAAAAATACACGCTTGGTGTGGCTAATAATTCCAATTGTACCGATCAGGATATAATATTAATGCTTCTAATTATTGACGAGAATATGTTCAGTAGCGCCAGTACCGATTAAATCTTGAGGGGGTGACCATGAAATTAAAAAATCTTTTGGTTTTATTATTCCCGATAATATTTTTGTCGTGTTCAGGCTCTTGTGATTCGGACAACGGCAACAACAATAACAGCGATTCGTTGCCGGACGTTGCGCCTGAATTTACTTATAGTCCATTTTCTTATCCGAATGGTCTTGCCACAGATCTATACAGCCTTGGAATATATACTTCTACGTCGGGTGTTTGTTCAGGCGATAACGCTCACTCCGGATGGGATTTTGCGCCCGAGTGGAGTAGTTATCCGGAGGACAAAGTCCCAGTGATAGCGGTCGCGGACGGGATCATTACCAACATCCTTCCCAAAAACACGAACAGTTATAACGGCACGGACCATAATACTTATATAATATGGCTGGGTGTTTCAAAAACGGTTACAGCGCACTATACATTTGAGCCGTTTATTTCGTACAGCGACGAGAATTATGCTTATACATGGATAAATGTAGCCGTGGGGGACGCGGTAACGGCCGGACAAATTATAGGTTATCTTCCAAAGGTTAGCGGGAACCTCGGTGAAACATTGATCCATCTAGATTTTAAAGTCGCAGTCGGAGCGGATTCGTCGTCCTTGTCGTATCCGTGTCCGCTAAGTTATTTTAGCAGCGCGTGGGCGACCGCGAACGAAACCGGAATGATCTCAAAGACCGGCAACGCGCAATGCGATGAGTTGTGTAAATAAAAGCATTGCTCTTGCCACGCCAACACGGCAAGTATATAACTAGAGCACATGGGGGTGATGTGATGAAAACAACAGATCTGTTCAAGGGTATTTTTGTTCTGGCACTGGCTCTGATGATGAATGGTTGCACTGGGTCGCAAAGCGCGAGCTCTTTTCCGGATATCTCAAACATCGCGGAAAATATCAGCCCTATGCTGACATCGAACGTCAGCTCGTTATCGGTCACTTACAACGACTCTGCGGCATGGACTTCTGCTAATGCGTACGGCGCGCTTAAGGACGTGTTAGGATCACCCGATGAAGACCCCAAAGTCATTACGAAGATGTTCATCTTGATCAACAATCTCCAATCAACAATAGAAACGGTTAACTCCAGTCATATTGATTCGAGTGGTGCTTTTGTTTCATGCACAGTTATACCGGCCGGGACGACCATCAAAACGCCGTGGTTTACAGATAACAGTCAAACTCCGTTTTTCACCATCGACGAAACAGATGTTTATCAGTGTTATTACCAAGAAGGTGACGGTTTAACTTTGTTCGGTAGAAGGTCCAACACAACGTCCGGCTGCGAGAACACTTATACATACAACATTATGCAGGGGACGCATTCACATAATACGAATACCGAAGAGGTTGCTACAAGAGGCAGTTATAGTGATATTTATACCGTACAAAAGGCTGAATACAATTCCTGCACCAAAGATCTTAAATTGGCTTATGCCCATAGAACGAAATATGAAACAACAGTCGCTTTTGACAGCCGTTCCGAACTCACCGGTAACGAAACTACTCATGAATTTTCGATGAGGATGATAAAAGTGGATACAGACCAGAACGACAATACAAGTTATTTCACTTCAAGAGCTCGCGGTAAATCACAAACAGCCTCTGGTACAGATAACTTCATAATCTCCTACAAAACTAGCACCGGCACAGACAATAGTTTTTGTATTGGAGTAAACACAACAAAATACAGCTATTCTGTTGCGGCAAGCTCCGCTAGTTGTGCAGCATACGAGACTGCTTTTGAGGCGATAACCGATTTTACGGGACTAACGCAGGTTCCAACTAGCGCGTTCGATGTAAATGCAGCAAGTTTTGGCCTCTAATATTCGTTGACGCTGGCGCCAAATCTATATATATAGGGTTTCTAACTGAATCGTGGAGGGAAACTATATGGATTGGGGAATGAAGAATCGGTTAGCTCAGCTAATGCCTAACGGTAAATGTTTTTTTATGCCGATAGATCACGGATATTTCTTGGGACCCACAACAGGGCTAGAAAAACCAGCGAAAACTATAGAACCTTTAATGCCGTACTTTGACGCGCTATTTTGTACGCGCGGAGTATTACGTTCTGTTATTGATCCCGTGAACAGCAAACCTATCGTCCTAAGAGTTTCTGGTTGCACGAGTACTGTTGGAAAAGATCTGGCTAACGAGGGACTAACAACCTCTATTGATGAAATTATCCGATTAAACGTTCAGTCTGTAGGTGTATCTGTTTTTATCGGCAGTGATTATGAGAAGCAAACATTAAATAATCTTTCTACCATGGTCAATGAATGCGAAAAATATGGAATTCCCGTAATGGCTGTTACCGCCGTAGGAAAAGAAGTTGAGAAAAGAGAGGCTCGTTACCTGGCTCTTTGCTGCAGGATTTCCGCTGAGCTCGGCGCTAAAGTCGTAAAAACATATTGGTGTGCTAAGGATTTTGATAAAGTCGTTGGTGGATGCCCCGTGCCTGTTATTATCGCCGGTGGCCCAAAGTGTAACACTGAACTTGAAGTGTTGGAGTTTGTACATAACGGTATGCAGAACGGCGCTGTTGGTATAAACCTCGGGCGTAACGTATGGCAAAGCCCACAGCCTGTTGCTATGGCAAAAGCGCTGCAAGCGATAATCCATAAGAACGTTTCTGTTAAAGAAGCTAAATCGATATACGATTCAGCGCTGAGATAAAATAAATGCTAGTCGCGAAATATTATAACAACCACGATATACGCTTGGAAGAAATGCCTGTTCCTAAAATTGGCGACGGAGAGATTCTTGTTAAAGTTAAAGCAAGTGCCATTTGCGGCACTGATGTTATGGAATGGTATCGGATCAAAAAAGCTCCGCGTATTTTAGGACATGAAATTGCCGGTGATATAGTTGAATCACGATCAAAAAAATATAAAGTTGGGCAGAGAGTTTTTGTCAGCCATCATGTCGCATGTAACACTTGTAAATATTGTTTAGCCGGAAATCACACAGCATGTGAAACTCTGCATAGCGGCAACTACGATCCTGGCGGTTACAGTGAGTATGTTAGAGTTCCAGAGATAAATGTTGAGCGCGGTGTTTATGTTCTACCTGACAACGTAACTTACGACGAAGGAACTATGATAGAACCGCTAGGCTGTGTGTTAAGAGGCCAAAGAGTTATAGGAGTAGGGAAAAATCAAACAGTTCTAATTTTAGGTTCAGGAGTTTCAGGCCTCATGAACATTCAAGTCGCTAAATCCAAGGGGGCGCATGTTATTGCCACGGATGTAGATGAAGTTAGGCTTCAAAGAGCCAAAGAATTCGGAGCCGATAGAGTAGTTAACGCAAATAACGTAAGTGGAATAGAAGCTGACAAGATTATTTTATGTACGGGTTCTTATAAAGCTGTAGAACAAGCTTTCCAGTGTATAGATCGCAAAGGAACGATCCTTCTTTTTGCTATCCCTGATAAAAATATAGAACTCCCAACCACGGATATTTGGAGAAATGAGATAACTATTACTTCATCATACGGCGCAGCCGCGGATGACCTACAAGAATCCATGGATGTTATCGCAAGCCGAAAGATAGATGTACGGCCTCTTGTCACGCATAAATTCCCTCTAACAAAAATTCAAGAAGGTTTTAACCTTGTTGCAAACCCAAAAGACTCCTTAAAGGTTATAATAGAACCGTAGTTAACATTCTTATTTGGCGTCCCCAGCGGGAGTGACTCGGACTGAAGGTCTCGTACGTCCCTTTTTGAAGTCATGGATCTTGACACTTTTAACAAGATTTCGATATTTAAAAACAGTAAGATAATTGTTTTATGTCGGCGCTAGTCTTGCTTAATAACGATCATATGAAATTATCTTGCAAAAAAGTCTTTTTGGGTATAATATACCTATGAATTGGGTAGTTGTAGAAGACAAGGATGTGGTGAAAGCTCTCAAGAAAGTGCCGCTCCACATCCGCTCCAACTACTTATATTGGAAAAGGTTGGTCATGAACGAAGGACTCGATAAATTAATTCAGGTAAGAGGTTTTAATTTTGAAAAACTTAAAGGCGATAGAATGGGGCAATACTCTTCTCGGCTTTCAAGAGCGTACAGGATCATATTTGAAATTAGAAACGAAGAGCTTTGTGTGTTGGTATTGGAGATGAATAAACATGAATACCAGTAGACCATCCAACGGTTATTTATCGTCGTTATTATTTGAACTTGGCTTAGCTTTGAGGCTAAATAAACTGACAGCGGAGGATGTATCCAGCAAGATACCCGTGGCCAAGATCAGGAAGTTGGTAGATGCTGCTGAGTCTAGACAATTCATGAATTGGGACGATTCGCACATTAAACCGGGAGACCTATTAAGGTCGGCGCTAGAAATTCACGGTATAAGTCAGGCTCAGTTGGCGAAGGAATTAAAAGTTCCTCCGCAAAAGATAAACGACCTCATAAAGGGCAGGCTAACCTTAACAAAAAATTGGGCAAAAAGAATATCTACCATTCTTGGTGTAAGTTATAAGGTTTTTTTGTGAGATGGCGTCCCCTGGTAGAAGAATATCGAACCGCCTGCATAGAGTATGCTGCCTGAACCCATTGATGTTATTGAACCCACACTAAATAACTGGGCTCAAACAAGGACGCCCAAGTAGAAAAACTCGAACTAGCTAAACTCAACATTACTGGTCTTACACAAGCGGAGATTGTGGTATAATGCCGTCAACTTTAACAATTAAAAAAGGAGGCTTACCATGAAAAGAACAGTATCTGTCTTATTGCTCCTTGCGTGTATTTCAACTCCGGTTTTTGCGAAATCACTTGCATCTCAAAAAATAAACAATCTTAAAAATAAAAGCAGCATCGTTATTAAGACTTCAACTGCCCCTTTATCAGAGCAGGTTGGTAGTTTAAAAAATGATGAAAACTCAAAAGGGGTGTCTTCTTCAGCGGGGACTGATAAGACGGAGGATTTTATAAGCCATGTGTCCAAGATGTTGAAACTCGTTGAAGATGGAGGAAAATTTAATGCTGATGTAATTTACACCGGATCTGGAATAAATATCAACAACCACGGTGACGAAAATATAACCACACTGACGAATTTACTTTCTAATAGTGATAAAAAAATAGAGCTTAACGTACATGCTGTGTTGCTAGTAGAGAATATGGTTAAAGATTCTAATAATGCAGAGATAGAAAAAGTGTATAAGATCATTTCATCCTATACGACGATGATTTTAAATTTTGATATACTGGGTGCTATAAAGATGGCTGGGCTATCGAATGCTTCTCTTGGAAAATATCTTTTAGATATGGCTCTTTGTGTAAAGCACGGCGAGAAGCTTAGCGACGAACTTACAGCACGTCCGTTCAAATATATAGATCAGATCAATCTAGCTTTTGACACCCCAACCGATACCGACAAAGTTGTTTATTACACTGGCGCCATGGAAGATGTTTCTATTGGAGAGTTTAAACAAGCAGTAGAAAAAAGTGGCGGCAAAAATAATAAGACCCAAATCCTAAGCAAGCTAGATGATTTGTTGACTAAGGTTAAAGCGGCAGATCCTTTTAACAAAAAGTAGAAACTTCGAACTGGCGTCCCCAGCGGGAGTCGAACCCGCGTCGCCGCCGTGAAAGGGCGGTGTCCTAGGCCACTAGACGATAGGGACGTCTGAGGATAAAAAAAATGGTGAGTCGTAATGGATTCGAACCATTGACCCTCTCCTTAAAAGGGAGATGCTCTACCAGCTGAGCTAACGACCCACAGAACTTTAAACAGTGGCAAACTAACAAACCGAATAGGTGATGTCAACATCGATTATTGCAAAGATTCTGTGTGGTTGTGTGGCTCTTTGCAGGGCTCTTTGTAGGACCTTGTAAACAGGGGTTATATTACTTGACAAACGTTGATTGTTTTTGATATTAGTAATGCACGATGAGAACATCCTTAAGATTATTTTTATTCTTTTTTCTGAGCGCCCCAATTTTTGCGCAGCAATCGGGCGGCTTAGTTCTTGATCCCTGGTGGGGCGGCAAGATGGGTTATATATATTTTGAGGGTGTAAAATTGGTAAGCATAGAAACCAATGATGAACATGGATACGTACAATCGTGGATAGAGGATGAAGCCCTACACAAATTCGCACCAAACGTTATAAGCTATGCGATGTCTCTGGCCGTAAAACAAGAGGATGACAAAAATTATAAAGAAGCCATACGGTATGCCATGAGGGATCAGGGGATCCCTTTTATGGAAGATCCAGAGAACTCTGATCTCAATAAAGCAAAAAGAAAAATGAATAAATTTAAAAAGAGGCAAAAATAAAAATGAGAAAACTAATTCAGGTCTTAATTGTTCTATCTTTAAGCACGCTGTGTTTTGCGCAAACACCGGAAAAGGTGCTCTATAAAAAGAGTTTTGTAAGCGTTATGATGCCGTTAAGTCTTGTTACAATTAATGATGACAATGGCAACCCAAAAAATGTTTACGAAGTGATAGTAAGAGTGGACGATACAGGTGTCGCTACGATATTTCTAAATCAGGATTTTACTTTTTTTGACGATCAAATGGGGAACAGCTTATTGAATACTCCGACGCTTGTACAAGGTGCATTATCAGTTATAAAAAATGACGCAGATGCTCCGGCAGTATTAAAAACATGCGTAAACAGGATAATGTACACAAGAGATCTTAAAGAAGTGAGCCTTGAAAAATTTGAAGCGGAAAGAAATAGACTTTTTGCCGAACATCAGGCGCAGCTTAAAAGGTCCAATGAGATATTGGAAAAAATGATGAAGATCAGCATGGAACGGGAGATGGAGAGAGCCACTAACCGGCTGGTTCCTTTAGATTAAATTATATATTGACAGCCCTCTGTAGTGGGTATAGTTAGGTATACCCAAGAGGTGTTTATGTCACAACCATACTACAAGACCAATGAACTTGCCCGCCTTGCGGGTATCTCAAAAAACACTCTTTTAAGATGGGAAGAAGAAAAATTAATTCCTCCGGCGCAACGTGACGGAAGAGGCTGGCGCGTGTGGTCTAAATCCACCGTTGATGAAATTCTGGATATTAAAAGGAATAAGGAAACCACAAAACCCAGCGTTTCCGATAGTGATGGGTTAAGAGTTAATATTATTGGTTACGGCAACCAAGCATCTACCTGGTCAAAGAACTTAAGAGACTCTGGCACCCAGGTTAATGTTCTTTTAAGGAAACAAAGCTCGTCCATAAAGGAAGCAAATAATGACGGGTTTGAGGTTTTAAGCATAGAAGAAGGATTAAGAAATGATGCCGGCGGTATATTTTGTGTTCTTATTCCTGACGAAGAACACGACGGATTCTTTAGAACATACAAAAAATATATAAGCAGAGATTCTTTATTTATATTCGCTCATGGTTATAGTGTGGCGTATCAGGGGATAAAATTTGACGCTAAAAAGGCGCTTCTTGCTCCAAAGGCGATAGCAAAAATTATGCGCTCAAGTTATGTGAGCGGCGAAACTGTACCTGCAGTTTTTTGTACCGAGTCTTCTCAAGACAGAACGATTATTAAGAATGTCGCTAAAAAAGCGGGACTATTCCCGTTGATGCAGTCCACGTTCTTAGAAGAAACAATATCAGATCTTTTCACAGAACAGATGCTGATGTGCGGAGGAGTGCCGGCACTTGTAGTAAAAACATTTGAGATATTAAAGAAAAAAGGAATATCCGAGGAGATAGCGGCGCAGGAATGCGTATATGAACTTTCGTACATTTTAGACGTTATAAAAGAAAAAGGAGTCGCGGGGATGTATGAGGCTATAAGTCCGGTGGCAATGTCTGGCGGATTTAAGATATGGCAGAATATAAATAAGGGCGAATCCATAGATGAAGTTTTAAAGAATTCATTCAGCGATATAGAATCAAAAAGATTTTTGCATACTGTTAATACGGCTAATAGAAGCAGAATATTAAGTGAAGTCAAAAAAAGTTCCAAGAACCTTGACGAGGCTCTTAAGGTCACTATGAACCAGAGCTCCGCGCTGAATTAAAAGGAGGACGACATGTACCCGGGAAATTTTTCTTCAAAGAAAGGAAAACAAAAAATTACAATGCTTACCGCCTACGACTATTCAATGGCGTGCATATTAAACGAGACCGATATCGATATGATACTTGTCGGGGATTCGTTGGGCAACGTTGTGCTAGGGCATAAAGACACCATCGCTGTAACGCTTAACGATATGATACATCACGCTACAAGTGTTGTTAAAGGCGCGCCAAATAAAATTGTTATAGTCGATATGCCTTTTATGAGTATCTCCATGGGAATTGATAAATCTCTTGAGAACGTTATGAACGTTATGCAGCAGACAGGCGCTCATGGCGTAAAAATAGAGGGTGGGAAACACAACATCCCTCTTATCAAAGAATTAAAGAACGCCGGTGTTCCTGTTATGGGGCATCTTGGGCTTACTCCGCAAAGTTATTTAACGCTTGGAGGATATAAAACACAAGGGAACACAAAGAACTCGGCTGATGAGATATATTACGACACAAAGGCGCTTAGTGAAGTAGGGGTTTTCTCGATAGTTCTTGAATGTGTTAACGAGGAACTTGCAAAAAAGATAACGGACGAAATAGACGTTATAACAATAGGGATAGGCTCAGGTCCACACACCGACGGACAGGTGCTTGTTATAAATGATCTTATTGGGCTAACAACATCAAGGGTGCCTTCTTTTGTTAAACCTAAGCTTAATTTGTCTAACGAGATAAAGAACGCTGTGAATAATTACGCCAAGGAAGTAAGGAGTGAGTGAATGTTCGTAGATATAGGTAACACAAACGTTAAGATATTGAGTGAGAACGGGAGAATTACTATTATCCCTACTGCAAGATTCTCGAACTCTAATGTTCTAGGTGGGAACACCTCAACCGGTGCTCGTGAAGAAGTAATTGTCGCAAGTGTGTGTCCCGAAGTCCTAAAGAAAATAAATAAAAAGTATTTCCTCATAGATACAAATTCCAAATTATCTTTTAACTATTCTTTAGAGGGCGTGGGCGTTGATAGACTTCTTGCCGTCGAGGGCGCTCTAACAAAATCCAGCGCTCCACTCGTTGTAATTAATGCAGGTACAGCTATAACAGTTAATTTTGTCTCATTAAGAAATAACGAACCGTATTTAGAAGGCGGGATGATACTGCCGGGGTTTTCTCTTTCTCTTACAGCTCTAAATGAACATACCGCACAGCTTCCTAAGCTTAATGTTGAAGCTCCAAATGGCATAATCGGCACTACAACAAAGGACGC
>JAZDEK010000152.1:0-2927 GCA_043808895.1 Pseudomonadota bacterium | reverse complement strand
TAACCTGACGAGCCCTTCCGCGTCCTGAAATATCCAAAAGCTTTTCTCTATCCAAAACTCCTCGCTGTTCAGGGATGGTGGGATCAAGAAGTTTTGCGCTGAGAGGACGCACCAAAAATCCCTCAAGCCCGCTTTCTTTCTCTACGACTTTCAGTGAATTCTTATTTTGCGACATAGGACGTTGCCCGAGTACTTCTCCGGAAAACACGAATTCAGCATTAAGTTCTTCCATCTTTTGTTTTGCGATAGCGAGCATATATCTGTGACAATCGATACATGAATTCATTGACGAGCCCACTCCGTGCCTCGGCTTTTTTATTACATCCTCTATATAATCCTGGCCGAATTCATGAACGATGAGATTAAATCCTTTCTTTTCCATTTCGTTCCTTATCTCCGTAAGTTTTTCTCCTTTATAACCAAAATACGGCGAAACAAAATGCAACAGGTACACATTAAAATCTTGCCTTTGAATGAGAGCGGCGGATAGCCTACTATCAAGCCCCCCTGAAAATAAACCTATGGCAGCTTTTTTGTTCATCAATATTCCACTAACCCCCTACACTGACAGCATATTGACAATTTAGCCCTAGTTTATGTTGATATCCAGCAAATTAGTCGTAAAATCCACACTGTTTCTAAGACTTTTAACGAAAGGAGGGGCTAATGAAGAAAAAAGGTTTGATCTTTGTAAGTGTTCTTTTTGTCTTTGTTGCTGTTCTTGTCTTCGCCTTTTGCGGAGGAAGTAGCAGCGGAGTAAGCAGTCTGGATGATCTACCCAAGATGACAAGTCCGGTAGTATCCGGTAGTGCTGCTTCTGTAAGAGTAAGCGCGGCTACCACAGGAGTTCCATTCTGGGGAACGAGCCAAACAAGTTTCACAGCAGGTATGAGTCGTTCAATGTGTGAATCATTTAACGTGACGAGAGAAATTCTAAACAGAGCGGCTCAGTCAGACAAGGTACTTTGTTACATACAAAATACCATAGCTTCCTCGGCAAACGAAGCGGCAATGAGCGGCCTAAGCGCGTACGACGGTAATTACCACATTGTACAGCTAGATTTTGCATCTTCGCCAAATCCAAATTCACAGGTTACGCTGCCAAAAATGAAAATGAAGATTGTAAAAGACGGCAGCAACATAACAGAATTTGAGATGTTCATGTGTATGTCTGGAACCAACGCGGCTCTTCAACAATCAGAATATATGCACATGGTCATAGACGGCTCGAACAACATTACTATCACAAGCAAAAATATCGAGACCGGTTCACAAAGCTGGAAAAACCACATGCTCGTAACCGGAGCAATAGACTCCAGCGGCCAATTCACATCAAAGAACATGACCGGCGTTACCTACTCTAGCGGAACCTGGGGCGGTGGAACAAGCACAAACTACGCAAAGGCTGTATTCGATCAGTACGCGGATTACTTAACAGCGACAGCTTATCAAACAGGAACCAATACATTTAACAGCAACACAAATCAGTATTCAACACAGGTTTACGGGAAATTCCAGCTTATTAATGGAACAAGCACGGATCTTCACACATGGGCAATGGGCGATGGTTCTATAAACGTTTCCATGTCCAACGTATGGCAGGGTCAAACTTATACGCATCAAGATGTATACAGCTGGCTTGGCGATACAAAAATGGATACCACTGCTTCCGCAGGCATGTACTATGCTGACGCAGCAGCCGGCACCGTCCCTACAACGAGCCCAACGACAGAGGCGTCTGCCATAGCGTTTGGCACGTCTGAAACATGGGATTGTTCAGGTACGGCAGAAAACACAACGGCAATATCGGTCGACCAGACCGCGTTGTCGGCAACATGCGACGTATACGGATTCTCAACAGACGGTGACACATGGATAGACTGCTATAACGCGATTGGGAATTAATCAGAAGTTAAGTTCTAAAATAAGAACAGCGGGGGTTTTAAACTCCCGCTGTTTTTTTATTTAAGATCTTTGTTCAAAAACGGCTCAAGGAATTTCTTAACCACATCGAGCTCCTCTTCCAACGTTTTAGCCCGCCCTATATCGCCGTAATATATTTTTCTTCCGTGGATCTCAGCATCAATGTTCTTTATATAATATATAAGATGTTTCTTCATAAGCTTATAGGCGCGTTTCTCGCCGTAGAATTCATTGGCAAGTTCCGCGTGATGCAAAATAACGTCCATGAATTTCTGGTCCACGTGTTTTTTTTCTCCGGTAAAGAACCAAGGATTTCCGACCAGTGCTCTTCCGATCATCACACCATCGCAGCTAGTCTCTTTTAACATCCGCTCCGCGTCCTTAAGAGTAATAACGTCGCCGTTACCTATTACAGGGATCTTTACCGTTTTTTTTACCTCTTTTATAAGAGCCCAATCCGCAAGCCCTGAGAACATCATCTTTGCGGTTCGAGGATGAATAGCTATGTTATCCGCGCCGTTATCTTCGCAAATCTTGGCACACTCGACCGCGTTTATGGATGAAGTATCCCAGCCTGAACGTAATTTAACCGAGACCTTTTTCTTGGTGTTATTTCTTACGGCCGCCACAATTTCCCCTAAAAGTTTCGGCGTTGTCATAAGCATAGCGCCACTCCCGCTTTTTAGAACTTTGCGGACAGGACAGCCTGAATTTATATTTATCTCGCTGATATAAGGATCGCTCTCTATTACTTCGACCGCTTTTGAAAAAGAATCGGGCTTTGAGCCGAAGAGTTGAACTATAAGATCTTTCTCGCCGCTTAATATTTTTGTAAGCTTCATTGTATTCTTGTGTTCTCTTGAGAGCCCCTCAACGCTTATCATCTCGGAGTAAAGATGACGTGCGCCAAATTCCGCGTTTATGACCCTGAACGGGGCGTCGCTAATGCCTGCAAGCGGCGCTGTCCACAATCTATCTAACAAAATACTCCTCCACTTTGTAAG
>JAZDEK010000151.1:0-3287 GCA_043808895.1 Pseudomonadota bacterium | reverse complement strand
TGTCTCAAAAATACAACCCCAGCGAATTTGAAAAACATATTTACGCCGAGTGGGAAAAAAATAATTATTTTCACGGCGAGGATAAGTCCAAAAAACCTCAATTTTCTATAGTGCTTCCTCCACCTAACGTTACAGGCGCGCTTCACCTTGGACACGCGCTGGTGCTTGCCATACAGGACGCTGTGGTAAGGCGTAAACGCATGCAGGGTTTTAATACTGTTTGGTTCCCTGGCACAGATCACGCCGGGATCGCGACCCAAATGGTCGTTGAAAAGGAATTGATGAAAGAGGGGAAAACCCGTCACGACCTTGGAAGAGAAAAATTCATTGAGCGTGTTTGGGAAGTAAAAAAACGTCATTACGAAATTATAACGAACCAGACTAAAACCATGGGCGCGTCGCTGGACTGGGAGCGCGAACGTTTTACTCTGGATGATAAATTCCATAAAGCTGTTTATAAAGTTTTTGTTGAGCTCTATAAAAAAGGACTTATCTACAGGGGCGAAAAGTTAATATCATGGTGCACAAGATGCGGCACAGCGTTAAGCGATCTTGAAGTCGAACAAAAACCGGAGAACGGAAAACTCTATTACATAAAATATTTTGTTAAAGGTGAGCCTGAAAATTATGTAACAGTTGCTACAACTCGTCCTGAAACATTAATGGGTGACACCGCCGTAGCTGTAAATTCAAAGGATAAGAGATTTAAAAAATTCCACGGCAAAAAAGTCGTGATCCCTTTTGTAAATAGAGATGTTCCTATAATTTTGGATGAATATGTTGATATGGAATTCGGTACCGGGTGCTTAAAAATAACCCCGGGGCACGATTTTAACGACTACGAAATAGGGCGTAAACATAAATTAGACGCTGTAACAGTTATAGATAAAGACGGCAAACTCAATAAGAACGCCGCAATGTTTAACGGACTTACTCCTCATGACGCTCGCGAAAAAGTTATAGCTGAGCTTGATAAGAACGGTGCGCTTGAAAAAATAGAGGATTACGCGACTACATCGTCAAAATGCGGAAG
Organism: Pseudomonadota bacterium; assembly: GCA_043808895.1. Taxonomy (GTDB): domain Bacteria; phylum Bdellovibrionota; class JAFGOL01; order JAFGOL01; family JAFGOL01; genus JAZDEK01. Next base: position 2,254 of record JAZDEK010000151.1, on the reverse strand, counting down.
ATGCGAAACGGTTATTGAACCACTTTTAGGCAAACAGTGGTTCATAAAAATGGAAGGCATGGCAAAACGCGCCATAGATGCTGTTAAAGATGAAAAAATAAAATTCTATCCACGCGGATGGTGGGAAGAAACCTATTACAGGTGGCTTGAGAATATAAGGGACTGGTGTATTTCTCGTCAGCTTTGGTGGGGACACAGAATTCCGGTTTGGTACTGTAAGGACTGTAACCAAGTGCTAGTTGCCGAAACTGCGCCTACGGATAAGTGTAAATGCGGATGTTATGAGTGGATACAGGACAGCGACGTTCTTGATACATGGTTCAGTGCAGCCATGTGGCCATTTGTTTCTCCCGGCTGGCCGGAAAAAACGGACGCGTTAAAAACATTCTATCCGAATTCCTTCATGGAGACCGGTTTTGACATAATATTCTTCTGGGTCGCAAGGATGATAATGTTGGGTTTGGAATTCATGGACGATGTTCCGTTCAAGGACGTTCTATATCACGCTATGATACGAGATGAAAAAGGCCAGAAGATGAGTAAAACAAAAGGGAACGTTATAGATCCCCTGGTGATGACAGAAAAGTACGGCGTTGATGCGTTTAGATTTACACTTGCTTCCATGGCCGGGCGCGCCAGAGACGTAAGGCTCTCAGAAAATACCATAGAGGGTCACAGCCACTTTATGAATAAAATTTGGCAGGCCACAAAATTTACTTTCAGTAACGCGCAAGGTTTTGATAAGAATTGTGATGTTAAAAAATTAAAGGATCCTTTGAATAAATGGATAGTATCGCGTTTTAACAGCACCGCAAAAGCAGTTAATGAAAGGTTCGAGATTTACGCGTTGAACGATGCTGCCGAGCTTCTGTACAAATTCTTTTGGCACGAGTTTTGCGATTGGTACATAGAGTTCAGTAAACCAATGCTTGCCGATGATAAATTGAAAGGCGAGACAAAGTATGTGCTTTTATATGTCCACAGAGAGTTCTTGAAACTAATGCATCCGTTCACTCCGTTCATAACGGAAAAACTATTTATGGAACATCCGTTAAAGGATGGCGATACAATAATGCTCCAGAAATATCCAGAGGCCGAACAGAAACTTATACATGAGGGTATAGAGTCTGACTTTGAACTTGTTCAGGAGTTCGTTGCCAATATAAGAAATATAAAAGCCATATACGGAATTATGGGAAAGAACGACGTTATCGCAGTAAGCAAAAAATATGGACATCTTATAAAGAGTATCTCTGGTCAGATAATAAAAACGGCCGGGATAAATAAGCTCGATGTACATGATTCCGTAAAAGGACTTGAGCTTAAGAAATGTATAAGGGCGGTTTTGCCTGAACTTGAAATATACGTTCCGGCAGAAGGCCTGATAGATTTTGAAAAAGAGACTGCAAGATTAAATAAAAAGTTAGAGGCTGTGACAAAAGATCTTAACATTACAAAAACAAAACTCGCCAACGCAGGATTTTTGGGAAAAGCGGGCGAAGACGTTATTGAAAAAGAAAAAGGAAAACTTACTGAGTTCGGTAAACTGCAAACTGAATTAAAGAACGCCATAAAAACAATAGAGTCTTTAAGGTAAGTTCGATTTTGAGGTAATTGTATGCGCAGGATAATTATTTTAACCGGTAACGGAAAAGGTAAAACAACCTCGGCAATAGGGGCTGCTGTAAGGGCGCTGGGGCGTGGCTTTAAGGTCTATTTTTATCAGTTCATAAAATCCAAGGACGTTGATTACGGTGAACATCTATTTTTTAAGCCCGTTGCGCGCGGCGGCAAACACACGCTTAAAATTGTGCGTCTTGGTTACGGTTGCAGAAAGGATTTTAAGTATGGCGAAAAAGACGCTAAAGCGGCTATTCAGGGACTGAAAAAGATCTATAAGGAAACTTCGTCCAACCCTAAAATGCTGGTTGTGTTGGATGAAGTTACATATCCGATAATATATAAATGGTTTACCACCGATGATATCGTACGTCTCATCAAAAAGAATCCCAAAACTAACTTTATCCTCACGGGCCGCAACATGCCTAAAAAGCTAATTACCATCGCCGATACTGTAAGCTGTGTCGAAGAAATAAAGCACGCATACAAGAAAGGTTGTAAAGCTGTATCGGGAGTGGAGTTTTAATTTTCCTCGTTAAAATAACATCTCAGTCTGGATGAGTAATAAAATATTGTGGCGATCTTGTTTGGGATTATGCTGTCGCCTTTTTTGATTATCGGACGTGCGGCGTAG
>JAZDEK010000150.1:0-3012 GCA_043808895.1 Pseudomonadota bacterium | reverse complement strand
AGGCGAAAAACAGAGAAGCATTTTGTGAGGGGGCATTACTTTGCGCTGAGTGGCTGAATAAACAGAATAAACCAGGGCTCTACAGCCTTAAGGATTTGTAGACAGCATCTCCTCTATCTTGTTCAAAAGTATCTTCGGGTCGTTATATTTGCTGATAAAAGCGTTCGATCCGCTCTGGAAACACTCCATTGAACTATAAGCCGTGGACGATGTGTAAACTATTATAGGAAGCTCCATGTTCGTTTTATTCTTTCTTATTATTCCAAGAAGCTCCAGTCCGTCCATTTCCGGCATCCTCATGTCAAGAAGCACAAGGTCAACAGAAACTTTAACAAGGCTCTTAAGAGCGTCACGCCAGTCCGAAGACTCATAAACGGTGTATCCTTTCTTCTCCAGGATCTTTCTTGTAAGAAACCTGTCATCGGCGGAGTCGTCAATTATCAATATTCGCTTAATACCGTCCGACATTTTTACCGCCTCCACCTACTTTCATATGCATACGACGTGCCAATTACGGCAGAAGTTTTTGAATATTTTTTATGAGCACTTCCGGACTGTCCTGTTTACTGACAAAGGCGTTAGCGCCGCTCTCAATGCATTTTTTCGCGTCATATATGTTCGTTGATGTATAAACGATTATAGGCAGCGTAGAGGTGTTCTCGTCCTTTCTGATGAGTTTTAGGAGCTCCAGGCCGTCGACCTCTTTCATCTTAAGGTCGAGAATAACTATATCAACACCGCCCTCGCCTATCTTAATAAGGGCATCCATCCAGTTGGAGCTTTCCGTCGTAAAATAGCCTTTTTTCTCCAGGATCTTTTTCAGGATAAATCTATCGTCGCTGGAGTCGTCGACAATAAGAATATTATAATTGCCTTGAAGCATGGTATGTAAATATTATTTCTCTCTTTGGCGCGATATGTCAACAAGTTTGAGTTTTCGTTTGAAGCAGTTCCCTTATTTTGTTTACCAACACACACGGACTTTCGTATTTTGTTATGAACGCGTCTGCGCCCTTGTTATCGTACTTCTCCCTTTGGTTGGCACCGGTAGAGGTATATAAAATTACGGGAAGTTCCTGATTTGAATTCTCTCTTCTTATGATGCCTAGGAGTTCTATCCCGTCAAGTTCCGGCATATGTATGTCGAGTACTACAAGATCCAACGCCCCTTCTCTAACCTTTACAAGAGCCTCTTTCCAGTTGGAAGCTTCTACTACTGAAAATCCATTCTTTTCCAGGATCATCCTCGCCATTATTCTGTCATCGGCCACATCGTCAACAACAAGTATGACCGGTTTTCTTAATCCCATAGAATTTACCCCCTCCTCTCATTACAAGTATGCAAACGCTAATCCAATTAGGCAAGCTAACTGATATTATGAGGAAAACAAGCTGTTATAGGTCTTGCAGATGTCGCAGAAATGCCCTATATTGACTTATATTGTAGGACTTATTAGGACACATTGGGGGTACGCCATCAGCATGAAAGTTTTAATAATAGACGATAGCCAGGACTTTTGTCTCGTACTTTCCAAAGTCCTGGAAAAAAACGACTGCCAGGTCGCGTGCTATCAGGAAAGCAAAAACATCTCAGAAAAAATATCCAACTTTAGTCCGGACGTGATCCTTCTCGATGTAGTAATGCCTAATAAATCCGGCATAGACGTGCTAGCTGAAATAAAAAAACTGAACGCGAGTATCCCCGTTATAATGATAAGCAACAGAGAGGACGCAAAACTTATCGTCGGTGCTATGAAGGCTGGCGCCTCCGATTACATACCGAAAACAATAGACAGCCAAGAGTTGGTTAAAAAAATCCAAAGTGTTTACAACATAGGAATGATGAAAGAAACAGGAGACGGACTGAAAACATACGCGGATATAATAGGGGTAAGTAACAGCACAAAAAACCTTATCAATATGATAAGCACGGTATCACAATCCGATGCTCCCGTATTTTTAAGGGGAGACAGCGGCACCGGCAAAAGTATGGTCGCCGAAACTATACACAAATACAGTAAAAGAAGAAATGGGCCGTTTGTTACAATAAACTGCCCCGCCATCCCTTCCACGTTGTTGGAGACTGAGTTCTTTGGACACGAAAAAGGATCCTTTACAGGTGCTATCAAAAACAAAGAGGGAAAATTTGAAATAGCGACCGGTGGAACAGTTTTTCTGGACGAGATAGGAGACCTCACCATAGATCTTCAGGTAAAAATACTCCGCATAATACAAAATAAAGAGTTTGAACGCGTTGGCGGACTTAAGACGCTGAAAACAGACGTAAGAATCATCGCGGCCACGAACCAGAACGTTGAACAGGCTGTAAAGGATGGTAAATTCAGGGAAGACCTTTACTACAGGTTAAATGTCCTCCCCATATATATACCATCGCTGAAAGAGAGAAAAGATGACGTTCCTATACTTGCCGAGCATTTTCTTAAACTGTCTTCAAAACGCGAGGGAAAGAATTTCAACAAACTCTCGCAGGAAGTCATTAATCTTTTAACAGCTTACGATTGGCCGGGAAATATAAGGGAACTCGAAAACTCAATAGAGCGCGCTATAATACTTGGGAAAGAACCGGACATAAAAGCGGAAGATTTTTCCTTCACTAAAAACATAAAAACAAATACTGATCCAAACAGCATATTCTCAAGCGAGCCACAGTTCACATCGTTAAGGGACATGGAATACAGCGACCTTGTAAGCGCGTTAAAACGCTCTTCAGGCAATATAAGCCAGACAGCTAAAACGCTCGGCATATCACGCGATACGCTTTACAGGCGCATGAGGAAACACGGCATTGGATTAAAGAATTAGCGTAACGTATTGCATATCCGTATATCATTCTTCGGACACGGTGTTCTTTTTAGTAAGCTCCTCGCTTACTAAAAAGCCACCTAATCTCTCAGACAAAAAAGCTCCCTACTCGCTTTTTTGTCTTCCGAGGTTGTCCTTAGAATGACATACGGATATGCAAGAAGTCACACAAAATATTTATCTAACTAA
>JAZDEK010000149.1:0-2862 GCA_043808895.1 Pseudomonadota bacterium | reverse complement strand
GAGATCCGCCTATAGAAAAGAAGGTCAAGCAAAAAAACTTGTCCAACGACAATAAAGTTTTTTTATTGCCTTAGGTCTCCACATTAACGAAGCCGCCGATTTTTCCAGCATTTTCCACATTGTGCTTTAATAGTCCTTTCTTTATCGAGTTATTTCCTATGCGCCTATTTGAACTCTCTGTTGCTAATCAACAGGGTTACGATAAATTCTAGAAATAGAGGATAGGTCAATCGAGGCAGATGAACCATCAGTTTAAAACTGTGTTACGGATCTCATTGGACTCTTTATCCTCTTCTGTAAGACTATTATCCGTTTCTCGCTTTAATCCGGAAACAAAAGCGCCTTACAGATCTGTTGTTAAGTCGTTATCCCTCCTTATAGGGTTAAATTTTTCTCCGTTCCTCATTATCCCGTAACTTACCGCTGCTATCTTTCTGGCTAACGCATGCCTGGCTTGATATTCTGGGAACCCTCTTACTTTTATCAGGTGCTCATAGTACTTGTAAAAATAGTTATTACCGCCTGCTCCTCCTAATACAGCGTTTGCCGCCGTCTTATAAACACACTTTAACTGCCTGCTGTATCTAGGGGTTCTTTTACCGTAGCTTCTTCCTCCGCTTATCTTGTCGTACTTTAATAATCCGCAGTATAGAAAATAGTCACCTTTTTCTTTAAACCGTTCTGCATCTACTACCCTGGAAATTATTTTTACCGAGTTAATATATCCTATGCCGCTTATAGACTCCTGATTTCTTATCTCAGGATTAGTTTTGTTTAACAGCTTAAACATTGCCTCATATCGTTTTTTGTCAGCCTCGTAATTATTTATGGCTCTATCTATACCGTCCAAAACAAATTTTAATTCACGGTCGTTTATGTCTTTCTCCGTGCTTTTTCCCACTGACCGTAAAAATGAATCCCTCTGGTTCTTTAACCTTACTCCTGATTTTATAAGATCATCGTATCCGCTTACGATCTTTCTTAGTCTTATAAACCTATCACTGCTGTGGTAAACCTCTTTTAAAAGTCCGTTCCTTAATAACGTCACTAATTTTTTGGCGTCAGCTATGTCGTTCTTGGCTCCGTCGCTTAATAACTTATTTCTGCGCGGATCGCAAATTATTATATCGTCCACATAAGACCTAAGTTCCGTGTACAGCCACTGTGATGTCGTTGTCTCTTCAAAAGTCAGAATCTTGCTGCCTCCAAGCCTTTTTAAATAAAGCTTCAGATCATCAATGTCCGATGGAACGTCAATGGTGTTAACCTTCTCGCTCATACCCGACATCCTTGCAATCGCCATATTGGCTTTTGCCCATTCTAGTGCTACATAATGTCCGTACTTTTTCATGGTGGTTTCCTCCTGTCTAGTTTAGTAGTGCACTTTTAGCTATACGCTAAAAGAACTAAATTGTCGCTGGGGGAGACCACCTTTTCTATTTTATCGAGGAGCCTCTTGAGGCGACGTTAGTCGGCTCAAGAGGACTCCGTGCCCGAAGAAGAATATAAAAAAACAAGACAGAAAACCTCGTTTCAAAATTATTCGCAACCATAAATGATTGATGCTATACTTACTATAGCATGAATGTTTTGTTCTATATTGTGGTTTCGTTGATCTGTTTTCAGGTGCCGATCTTTGCGGAAGAACCTTCTACAGAGAAGATCAAAACAGTGATTGATGAAAAGAAATTAAAGCTCGCCCAACTTATGCCCAAGGTGGCTGGTAAAAGAAAAGACGCGGATATTATCGATCCGTGGATAGGGTATGTTTCCAGGGCGGATGGGAAATGTGTTATAAAACGCTATACCGACGATAACCAAAGCATAGGACTTTCCATACCGGCCGAAAATGACCTGCTTATAAAAAGCGGCGATGATGTTGATGTGGGAAAAGGTTCAAGCATCGATATAACTTTTAAGGACAAGATAAAACTTTCTTTAGGTCCCCGAACTATATTCAGAATAACTAATGAGCCGGGAAAGTTCCGGCTGCTCACCGGCAGCGCTAGATTAAAAGTGCGCGGCGTAAAACCCGGTACAGAGGAAAAAATATATACACCTAACGCGGCGGTAAATTCATCGGGTAAAGGGGATTTTGCCGTGAGGTATAACGAGAAAATAAAGACTACGTCTGCGGTATGTTTTGATAATGATATATTTCTCGTAGGGCTTAACAACAGCAGGGATAAAAGATCTTATCAAAGGGTTATCCACGAAGATCAATTTATGGAAGTTGAAACCTCTTATGACGAGAATAAAGAGGTTTACAGGAGTAATGATCCGGAAGTTCTGTCCAGAGATTATAAAAAAGAGATCCTGGAAAGTTTTTACAGCGACCCTCAAGATGTGGACGTATGGGAATACACAGGGGTGTCTACGAGTTTTTTACGTTTTTCTCTGGGATTAGAGGCATCAAAGGATTCAGGTGCGAACGCTTCTTACTTTGGACCTCTGTTTGGTTATAATCCTATCATTTATCTAGCCTCTATATTTTATCTGGAACCTTATTTTGAGATGTCCATAATCCCGGATACAAGTACTTTCTTTTTCAGGGCAGGCGGAACGGTTGAGCTATATATGTATAAAGGTCTTTACGTCGGTGGCGGGTTGGGGATATTCTGGATGGGCAGAAATACATCCGCTTATGGAAGAGATCTGAGCGCGAATATCGGTTACACTTTCTCGGAAAGTCTGATGGGCTTTGTGGACGGTGTGCGAGTCGCGTATCATTTATCGCGTTCTACTCCAACTGATCTTAGTGGCTTTTTATTCGGGATATTTATTAACTTCGTAGAGGGCCGGGATAGTTGACAACACGGCTATTTGTTAATATGTTCTTTCGCGTGGAGAGGTGACCGAGAG
>JAZDEK010000148.1:0-2488 GCA_043808895.1 Pseudomonadota bacterium | reverse complement strand
GTCCATAACCTCGTGTTTTTATTATAGCTGGCGTATTTCGCGGATAAATGTTTGGTCATCTCAAAAAGTTCGTTAAACTCGTAAACGTTTACGCCGGAAGCAGTATTGCTTGCCGAATCATACGAGTATATGTTGTATATTTTTCCTTTGTCCCTGAACCACGCTTTTTGATGATGAAGAGTACCAAAGAATTCACTGCCTCTTCCGAGTATATCCACCATCCATATCTTCTGGGCCTGAAAATTCGTTATGGGGAGCACTCGGTCGGAGAAATAAAAAGAAAATACGCATATCGCCGATATAACAAGGAACATCGGGCTACCGATACGCAGCAAACTTCGCCCGCTGGTATACAACGCCACGAGCTCGTTGTGTTTGGCGAGATACGAAAAAAGCAAAAGCGTTCCAAGCAGTATACTGACGGGGATCATCTGGACAATTATCCCGGGCGCTCTGAAGAAATAATAAGCCGCTATGTTGGATATAGAGGTGTTAATGCTCCATATTTTAGAGAGTAGATCTATACCTATAAAGAGAATTACGAGGATAAATAGAAAAGGGAGAAATCTTTTCAGAAACTCAAAGATTATATATCGGCTAAAAATCCACATCTATATGAGCTGTCGCCCAACTCTATTCTATATCTTCATCGCTGCCGGCGTTCACAGTATAAACTTCGCCTGGCATACTCTGGATCTTGGCATCGCTACTCATAGAGGTTATCGCGGCAAGCTCTTTTTCCGCATCACCCGATATACTCGCGTTATTTACAAACGCTACCTTGTCCGCCGCTATTTCTCTCAGCGAAAGAACGATCTCTTTGTTATCCTTATCTATAAGAGGGTGTGACCCTTTTAATATCTGTTTTGCGCGTCTTGCCGATAGATGCACAAGCGCGAACCTGTTCGGGACTTTTCTCAAACAATCTTCAACTGTTACTCTTGCCATAAAAATCCAAACCTCCGGTATTCCAAACTCAAGCAGAAGTCCTTTTACACCGTTAACCCCTATAAAATCAAGCACAAAATTCGGGGCGGGCGTCACCGCCCATAAAGACTTTCTTATAAGAAATCGGGCGTATTTCCAGGGTCACCGGCGTCCATATCCTGAACAAAACCGTTCTCAAAGCCTAATTCATGAAAATACTCACAAATCTCATCATATTCGCTGAGCTTAAGTTTTCTATCGAGTTTCGGGTGGTTACAGGCGTTGTAGACAGGATAGTACTGCGACATAAGGCTTATATAGACCTGGGTGCCTATATTTTGTGCTATCGCCTTAAGAACGCCCTTGGAATTTGCCACATTTAAGGGAAGAACCAAGTGTCTTACGATAAGCCCGCTTTTCATGGTCTCATCGTCGTTAAAGACGTCCCTGACCTGTGAGCGCATCTCTTTTATCACTTCAATAGCGTTTTTAAAATACCCGGGCGCCGAGGAATATTCAATGGCGAGACTCTCATCGCTGTACTTAAGATCAGGAAGATAAACATCCACAAGGCCTTTAAGTTCTTTTATCATTTCAACCGATTCGTACCCGCCGCAGTTCCAAACTATGGGAAGCGCAAAACCATCGCCTTTCAACCTCTTTATAATAGGTATGAGTTTATCTACATACGGAGTGGGTGTTACAAAGTTTATATTGTGGGCACCGAGGGTTTTAAGCTCCTTACATATATTAATAAGCTCCATGTCCGATACATCATGCCCGCTTCCCAGATGACTTATTTTATAGTTCTGGCAGAAAATACATTTTAAATTACAGTTACTGAAAAATATTGTTCCGGAACCATTGGTGCCTGATACCGGCGGTTCCTCTCCATAATGAAGTTGATGCAGATTTATTTTTATTTGATTGGTCTTGGAGCAAAAATATTTTTCGCCGCAGCGGCGAGGGCAGTTAACGCACTTGGATGGCATCTTTCCATTTACCAAGACCGGGGAACACCATTGAGCGCGTAACGCCTTTCTCGCCCAGGTCCGTTATTGTTTCGTTATTATATTCAACTGCAACTGCAGAAGCGTCACCGAACAGAACCTTTATCTCTTTTTTGGCTTCAAGTTTTTTAATGCCACCGGCCCTTAAAAGAAAATCAAATATAGCGCCGGTATCAAGCTGAGCCTTGACCCAAACATCTTTTTGGGCGTTTATAACGATCTTTTCCGCAGGTGCTACCGCAACAAGCAATGGCTCAATAGGCGCTACCGTAACAGGCGCTGGTTCAACAGGTTTGGTTTCAACAGCCGGTTGTACAGCGACGGGTTCCACGACAGGTTTCACTTCTGCTTTCATTTTTAAAAGTAAATTCGCCGCGGTGTTAGGTTTTGACGACTGATGAGAAGAGCTTGAATAAAAATGATACGCCAATATGGATAGAACTACGACCATAACTCCAAGAGCCGCGATTATTGTTCTGTCGTTTACTTTACGTTTCGCCGCAGTATCACCAGCGGCAGCAGGCGAGGCGGCAGGAGGAGCCATAAGAAGC
>JAZDEK010000147.1:0-5919 GCA_043808895.1 Pseudomonadota bacterium | reverse complement strand
ATAACTATTGAGCACATGGTGTCAAGATTTACGTCGATATTGACCTTTTTCCCGTCAAGGACGACCTCTTTGACCTCGTTCGCGTCAATACTGCCGTCGAATTCGACGGTGTAGGTCTTTTCATTAACTTTTACTTTAAACTTGTCCATTCTCTACCAACCCCTGCTGATGCGAATTGAGTCAGAGCGTCCCGCCTGGGCCCATTTGTTGTCTTTTTTGTTCGCGGCGTTTAACGACGCTGAGTAACCCTTGGCGGATTTGCTTCTCTTATAATAAAGGGCGGCCAAAATTGCCGCGGCATCAAAATGTACACCATCCTTTGTGTCATCTATCCTGAACGTCTCTAAGAACTTTGTTGTATATCTTGAGGCAAGAAATAGCGGATCCATTAATATTTTCCTAAAAAAGCTTATCGTCGTTTTTACGCCTGATATTTTCATCTCACCCAAGGCGGAAGACATCTTATTTATCGCGCCGGGCCTGTCTTTTGCGTGGACGATTATCTTTGCAAGCATGGAGTCATAATAAGTATTTACTTCGTAATTATTCTTTAAGGCTGTATCAACGCGAACGCCATTTCCGCCTGGTAGTATGATGTCATCTATTACGCCGGTGGATGGTAAAAAATCAGCCTCGGTGTCTTCAGCGTTTATTCTGCACTCAATAGCATGTCCGCTTATTGTAATATCGCTCTGTCTGTAACGGAGTTTTTCTCCCGCCGCTATTTTTATTTGTTCTTTTATCAGATCTACGCCGGTTATCATTTCTGTTACAGTGTGCTCCACCTGAATACGCGCGTTTATCTCCATGAAATAAAATTGTCCCTGCGAATCCATTAAGAATTCCACAGTGCCTGCATTTTTATAATTCATGGCTTTGCATGCTTTTATAGCGAGCTGCCCAAGGTGCTCTCTCTGTTTTGGCCTTAGAACGGGGCAGGGCGCTTCTTCCAAAAGTTTTTGGTGGCGTCGCTGTATCGTGCAGTCGCGTTCATAAAGATGGATCATGTTCCCGTAATTATCGGCGAGTATCTGTACCTCAATGTGTCGTGGATTGTCTATGAATTTTTCTATGTAGACCTGGTCGCTATTAAATGAACTATTCGCTTCCCTTGATGCGGATTGAAGGGCGCGGCTTAATAGTCTCTCGTCGGTGACAGCCCTCATTCCTTTTCCGCCGCCGCCGTTAACGGCTTTTATTATTACAGGGTAACCGATTATTTTTGCGAGTCTTTTTGCTCTGTCCAAAGAGTGTATAGCCCTGTTTATTCCCCTTACAACAGGGATGCGTGCTTTTTTTACGGTCATTTTTGCGCTTATCTTGTCGCCCATGCTCTTTATAACGTCAGGTGTTGGGCCTATAAATACTACTCCGTTATCCTGGCATGCTTTCGCGAAAAGATAATTCTCGGATAGGAATCCATATCCGGGATGCACAGCCTCGGCGCCGGAGTCTTTTGCGATCTGAATAAGTTTCTCGATGTTAAGGTATGTGTCCTTGGCGTCATTCCCATTCAGCGGATACGATTCCTCGGCGCATGTTACAGCAAGGGAAAATCTATCAACGTCAGAGAAAGGCACAACTGTTTTTATGCCCATCTCTTTACACGCGCGAACAATTCGGAGCGCGATCTCGCCGCGGTTCGCAATAAGTATCTTTTTGAACGTAGTAGTTTTAGAGAGGGATGTTCCCATGTTTCCTCGCGGGCTTTGTTAATCTCTTTTGGTAATTTGCCATCAGTCCCCTGTAAAGCAGTACTCTAGTTTGATTAGGCTCAATTACGTCGTCGATATAAGCGAGTTTAGCGGCAATATACGGGTTAAGGAATTGCTCATTGTAATCAGAAACGAGTTTGTTTGTGACTTCTTCTTTATTCACGGCTCTCTCTATTTCTTTTTTAAATACGATGTTACATGCGCCCTTGGCACCCATTACTGCGATCTCCGCTGTGGGCCATGCAAGGTTTAAGTCGCCGCCGATCTGTTTACTGCTCATAACACAATACGCGCCGCCGTAAGCTTTTCTTGTTATAACGGCGAGCTTTGGAACAGTTGCCTCACTGTATGCGTAAAGCATTTTTGCACCGTGACGGATTATGCCGTTGGTTTCCTGGTCTTTGCCCGGTAAAAATCCCGGTACGTCGATAAAAGTTATTAGAGGAATGTTAAATGCGTCACAAAATCTTATGAACCTTGCTGCTTTTCCGGACGCATTAATGTCCAATACTCCGGCAAGCATAGAGGGGTTGTTCGCGATTACTCCGACGCTGTGGCCGCCAAGACGCGCAAACCCCACGATAACGTTCCTTGCGAACGCCTGGTGTATCTCAAAGAATATTCCGCCGTCCATAACGGTCTTTATTACGTCTATCATTTCATATGGATGATTACTGTTATCCGGAATTATTGTGTCAAGTTCTTTGCAAACTCTGTCCACAGGGTCTTGAGTTTCTATTACTGCAGGCTCCTCTAAATTATTTTGCGGAAGATACGAGAGCAGTTCTTTTATCATCTCAAAACATTGGTACTCATCTTTCGCGACAAGATGTGTAACGCCGCTCTTTGTTGAGTGCATCTCGGAGCCGCCGAGTTCCTCAAAAGTTAAATCTTCATTTGTAACTTCTTTTACGACGTTGGGGCCTGTAACGAACATGTTCGCGTTCTTTGTCATTATCGTAAAATCGGTTATCGCCGGGGAATAAACAGCGCCGCCCGCGCATGGTCCAAGAATGGCGGATATCTGAGGGATAACTCCGCTTGCGAGTGTGTTCCTGTAAAATATTGATGCGTAGCCGGCTAGAGATGCAACTCCTTCCTGAATTCTTGCTCCGCCCGAGTCATTCAAACCAACAAGAGGGGCGCCATTTTGGATCGCCATTTCCTGAATTCTATTAATTTTAAGGGCGTGCATTTCCCCGAGGCTTCCTCCCATTATGGAAAAATCCTGAGCGTAAACGTAAACGAGCCTTTTATTGATAAGGCCGTAGCCAGTGATAATACCGTCCGAATGGGCTCGCTTCTTGTCAAGATCAAAGTCTGTGAATCGGGATGTGGCCCATTGGTTAATTTCTGTAAAGGTGTCTTTATCCAGAAGAGCCTTAATTCTCTCTCTGGCAGTGAGTTTGCCGGATTTATGTATCTTCTCAACGCCCTCTGGACTGACGTTGTTACTTATCTTTGTCCGTTCTTCTTTAAGCCTGTCCAAACGTTCCTGGCTGGTTAACATAGTTACCCTCCGTTCTAACATAAAAGTTGTAACACGGAAAGCCTTAGGGCGTTGACTTAAAAGAGGGCTAAATGTCGCGGCGCTTCATTTGTCAACTATGCTATATTATTAAAGTTTTCCCAGCACATGTCGTTCCTGATACCAAAGCGGGTGAGGGCAAAGTCATATTTCACGGGGTCCGTGGGGCAGAGCTCCTTAAAACCGTTGGTTATCTCTATGGCAGTTTTAAGGTCTGCGGAGTTCCTTTTTGTGAAACCATAACACTTACCAAAGTAGAACATGTGTGTGTCCAGAGGGATTATAAGTTTTGATGGCGGAATATTTTTCCAGCCGCCGGGGTCCACGGCATCGCTTCGGACCATCCACCTTAAGAAAAGATTTAGTCTTTTACAGGCGCTTCCCATTTGGGGGTCAGAGAGCAGGGTGCTTTTTTGGGTTTTCGCGTATTTTTTTAGCATTTGTATAAAATGGGCTAATGCTGGCAAAATGTTTTGGTCGCTGCTTTTAAATTTGTCTATGAAAAGAGCCTCAAGTGAGCCGTAGTTCTTTATGACCTGTTTTATCGCCAATAAAAGGGCTGACATTTCCTCGTCGGTGGTGAAACGATGTTTAAAACCACGTAGGGATTCTTTTATTTCGTTGTCAGGTGTGTTAGTAAGATAATTTTTTGGGGTTTTTCCCATTATGCTTAACACTTTCTCGACGTCTTTTATTATTTGAGCGACCCTTCCGTACGCAAGGGTTGCGGCAATAAGACCGACTATTTCTCTGTCAGCGACGTTCTTGTAATTATACAGAAAAATAAGCGGGTCTGGGTTCACCAGCGCCCGCTTATTATATAGTCGATAAGTTTCGTCTAATTTATTCTTTGATATTGTGTGCATTAATCCCCAAAATTAATTCCAAGGTTAATCCATAGGAGAGAATTGGTCCTTTCCTACTCCGCACAGCGGGCACTTCCAATCTTCCGGAACTTTTTCCCAAGGTGTCCCGGCAGGTACGCCGTTATCCGGATCGCCTTTTTCAGGGTCGTAATCGTAACCGCATACATCACAGATATACTTTTTCATAAAAACCTCCCATTATCCTTTGAATGTAGGCGCTGTTTTTGGCGCCTTTCCTTTTTTCACTTTCTGGTAGTAGTCGTAGGTCAGGAGCTCTCCATCTTTAAGGACCTCGGAACTTACGATCTCACCAACGAACATTGTGTGAGTTCCAACGTCTTGTTCGGACATCACATTTGCTTCCATTACAGATAGAGAATTATCCGTTACAAGCCTTACTTCCGTTACACCGGTCTTGTAATTTACGCCGACGAACTTGTCCACTGTTCTACCGGATTTAAATCCCCATGGACCGATGAATATCATCGGGGTTTCTCTTTCCAGCACTGAAAGTCCGAACTTTTTTGTTTTCTTTATATAGTCGTGCGTGAGGTTCTCTTTGCTAATACATACAACTATCTTCGGAGGAGTGTTGGTTACTTGAATTGCTGAGTTAACAATTTGGCCGTTATGTTTTTCTCCATCCGTTGCTGTGACTATATAAAGTCCGTAACTTAAGTCCCACAGCGCCTTTCTTTTACATTCTTCCATTATGCCCCTGCTGCCGTTGGGTTTATTGTCCCAGTCACGTCGTTAAACACTCTTACGCCCACTTCTTTGTCGAGCATAAAGAGGCTGTCCCTTGAATCCCCACCGCGTTTTAAATGTCCGAGTATAAGTTGAGCATTCGCTTCTTCTTCAACCTGTTCCGCAACATACCACTGTGCGATATTATTCGTGGCGTGGTCTTTTTCCTGTATGCTTACGTCCACGATGTTATTTATCAACGACGTTACGTACTGTTCATGCTTATAGATGTTGTCAAAAACGTCCATTGCTGACTTCCACTCCAGAGGTGTTTCCTTTATAGTCGTGAGCTTAACGTTCCCCCCGCGCTCGTTCATGTATTTAAAGAATTTCAGCGCGTGTGTGGTTTCTTCAAGGTACTGAACGTATGTCCATTTTGCGAACCCCGGAAGGTTTTGTCTCTCGAACCATGCCGACATGGAAAGATACAGGAAGGCCGAATAGAATTCAGCGTTAATTTGTTCGTTCAGAATTTTTTCGATTTTTGGATTTAACATTTTTTATTCCTCCTTTGACCATAGACCGTGTAGGTTGCAATATTCTCTGGCTGTTATTTTTCCTGACTTTAGATCAAACAATGCTTTTGGTTCCATTCCTGGTTTTAAGAATTCCCTGTATGACTTGTCGCCGCTGATTATCTGTACCCACTCAATGTAGTGCTTGTCTTCCATAGGATGGGCAACACTTCCAATATTTATTGTATACGCAGCGTCTTTTTTTGTGACAACAGGGATGTGTTTTTCTTTGGCCGCGTCAACAGTGCCGGCTATTACGTTGGTCATCGGTTGATTGCAGCACACAAGCTGTCCAGCCGCTTCGTGAACTATCTCTACCATGTTCCCGCATACATTACATTTGTAAACTTCCAATCTTTGGGTCATAAATTCCTCCTTTTAATTCACTAAAAATTCTTTGCCTGAATTTCAAAATGTGCCTGAGGGTGCGCGCAAGCCAGGCAAACCTCTGGGGCGTCCTTGCCTTTATGTGTGTAACCGCAGTTCCTGCAGACCCAGGTTGCTTCTTGTCCACGCGCGAATACCTTGCACTCTTTTATATTTGAAGC
>JAZDEK010000146.1:0-2019 GCA_043808895.1 Pseudomonadota bacterium | reverse complement strand
AAAGAGCATCTTATAAAAATATTTTGCGAGGGGTTGTTCTATGAAAAATAAAAAAATTATTTTCTTGCTGGTTTTAATTTCTTTTCCACTGAGTGCCGCCAAACTTTCACTCAGCGAGTATCTTGAACAAGTTTCCGGCGGGAACCAAAATTACACAGCCTCACAAAAGAGTTTTGAGGCTGGACGTAACAAATCCGAAGAGGGCGACTTAATGTTGGCTTACTCGTTCTTTACCAACGCCCAGTACTCAAATGATAAGAGGGAAAGTAATTTCTCTTTTGTTACCGGCGACAGAACAACATCCGGGTCCCTTGACTTTGGTTTTAAAAAAGTTACGAGTTTTGGCTTCAGCGGGTCGCTGTACTACAGCGTTGATTACGCTTATATGCATGGAGCTAACACCACATTCTTAAGCAGCAACACTTATTACGCCACAAGTCCCGTTCTGGAGTTCAGACAGTCGCTGTGGCAGAATGCGTTCGGACGGCAAACGCGCGCGATAGTTGAGGCAACCGATGCCAAGAACACCAGCTCTTCTTATGCGGCGAGTTATGTGTCAAAACAGATCCTTTCCGGCGCAGAGGTTTTATATTGGAAACTCTCTGTTACCAGGGATCTGGTAAAAATACTTGAGGACAACCTTGAAAGGGCCGAGAAATTAAGTCAATGGTCTAAAAAACGCGCCAGCCTTAATCTGGCCGACGACGTTGACTATCTGCAGTCCGAGGCTAATGTAAAGATGGCTCAATTGGAACTTCAGGCTGCCGTGGACGAGGAAAAAGAGACCGTAAGAGAGTTCAATACGATGAGAGGCTTGAATTCAGATGACCTAAAAGATGATCTTGAAAAAGTAACAGTGGATTCTGTTATAAGATCTGATCCTCCCGCGAGAAAAGGCGTACGCGAAGATGTTCTGTCTTTAAAGGAGTACGCGAGAGCCGCCGCGGCGAACGCGAAATTATCCAGGGACAAGAACGCCCCGACGATGGACCTGTTCTCAACATTATCCTTGAACGGAAGAGACCCAAAGTTTGATACTTCTTTTAAGGAATCATGGCGGGGAAATTATCCTTACGCCGTGGTCGGTATTCAGTTCAACGCGCCTCTTGATTTTAGGAACATCCACAGAGTGAATAGCGGCTATGAACTCGACAAGTTATCCGCCCAGGACAGCTACGAAAGAAAAAGTTTTGAAGTAGACAGGGAATGGGACAGCATGAACAAAAAACTTAATGAGCTTAAAGGCCGTCTCAAGATAGCAAAAGAGGCCGAAGACGCTCAACACAAAAAATACACACACGAACAGAAGAGACATAAACTTGGAAGGACGACCACGTATCAGGTCATATTATTTGAAAAAGATTACGCGATGTCGCAGTATTTAAGGCTGCAGCTGCAATCTCAGATACTGCAGTTGATAGCGACGATGAAAACGTTCCAAGGTCAGGAGGGATAAAAAGTGAACATAGCCGCATTATCGATAAAACGCCCGGTTTTTATTGTTTGTATTTTTATTCTCATACTAACACTGGGAGGGATCTCGCTCTTTAAACTCGGAGTGGATCTATTTCCGGATATAACATTTCCCGTCGTGTCCGTTATTACTTATTATCCCGGGGCTTCTCCCGCGGAAGTTGAAACAGATGTGTCTAAAATAATGGAGGACGAAATAGGCTCGATATCAGGGCTGGAAGACATGTACTCAAATAACAAAGACGGCGTAAGCATAATCATCTGCCAATTCACTCTGGAAACGGATATTAAATACGCGCAGCAACAGGTGCGCGACAAGATATCCGCCGTTATGTCCAAACTTCCTGACGACATCAAGGAGCCTGTAATAAGGATCGCCGACCCTTCTGATATGCCGGTGGCGGTTATATCAATAGAGGCTGAACTTGATGACGCGAAAATGTACGACCTTGTTGAGTACACTATCAAACAAAAAATAGAACAGGCGGACAACGTTGGCCGTGTTGAAATAATAGGCGGAAGAAAAAGGGAAATTCATGTCGATCT
>JAZDEK010000145.1:0-2332 GCA_043808895.1 Pseudomonadota bacterium | reverse complement strand
TGCTTATGGTCTTAAAATGGAATCTTGAAGTAAAGTTTGGTTCCGGCATATCTGTTGTAAATGTGCCGTCGGAATTAAGAGTAACGGGATACGTTATGTTGTCTGTTGTTCTTGTGATGGTAACGTCGCCGGTCTTTGCGTCTATATCTACGGTTTCAGTAGCAGGATCAAAACCTGAATCAGTCTTTGACCATGGATCCTCGGGATTATAGGGATTATGGGGATTATACTTACGATCAATTCTTTTCCCACCGTTGGTGAACGTTTCAGAAGCAGGAGGACAAGCCGTCATGCTCTCTAGAATGCTAGCTCCGGGTACCGCTGTCCAACTTACTACATGCGTCGTAGGATCTGTGATTTGTGTTAGCTGGCTAACTACTCTTGCTCTGAGTTGAAAGCGCTGTCCACTGACCTTGTCCACATATATTAATCTGGAAGATCCGTCCTTTAAGGTAATACAACCGCCGTTAACAAGATTGGCGCCTACAGAAATACTACTCTTAAGAAAATCGCATTCAGAAGTCTGCGCGCTTACGTTAAAAGCCGTAAACAAAAGCCCCGCGACCAAGAATAAAAAAACCTTTTTAAAACCCTTCATTTTATTTACCCCCCAAATATCCATATCTACTATTATCATTGCAACAACCGTACCAACACACATATCCAATGAAATCAGTCAGTTAAGCCTGAATCTGCTGTACAAAGTTTATACAAGTGTTTATTAGTAGTAGCTAGGACCTGACATGCCCTCTTTCCATGCTTCTCTTCCAACTGGGCCGACCATCTTCTTATATGTGATAACCTTTCCTTCAGAATCTTGTAATGTAAACACAGACCTATCAACATCCGGCACGACATCCCACTGAGTATCGTTTGTTGAAGCGACATCGTTCTTATATCCCAAAAGGTTGAGCCTGGTGAGCACTATAAAACCATTCGTTAATGACACTGTATATCTGTTACCAAGTTTAAAATCACCTGTTAGTTCTACGCTAACAACGATAAGTCTTTCTTCTATTCTCTCTATGAACCTCTCGTTACCTTTGTCGTCTTTCTGAATGGAAGTAACTTTAACTTCTTCGTGCCTTATACCTATCCTTATACTGTAATCGGTATATTTTTTATGGACAACTTCTTCATTAAGGTCCTTTGAGTTATCGGCCAAATCCACAGCGGCTCTAGGCGCCTCTCCTCCCGAATTGCCGAGCAGGGCGTAGTTCTTCTTACTATGTTTTCTGCGGCCGCTATCTACTTCCTGCTCTTTCTTCTTTGCGGCTTTCATTTCAGCGAAGTAAAGTGTACGTATTTCTGTGGCAAGACCCTCTATATCAAATTTCTTTTTTACCTTATCAAGTTTAACAGCGTAAGTGTTTTCACCTTTCTTCACAATAACGTTACAATCTTTATCTACAGATATCTCCTCGTCCATTTCAAACCCTTCCGGGCTATCGATACTCCAAGGGCTACCTGGAGCAAGCGGACGATAGAACAGATTGAATCTATTCCTGTCGTTCGTGACTCTTTGATACTCAACGCTCTCCGGATAATATTCGGTCTCTTTATCAGGTATAATGTCCAGCATAAGCTGACCCTGCTCATTCTTAATAACTTTCACGGTTACTCCCAGGGTTATATACTCGCCATTATTATCTTTAAAAACCAACCTGTATCTTCCGTTCTTTAAATCAATACAGATCGGATCCGCGTCAAATGTTTTAAAATTGGTTTTCGCCAAGACGTCTTCATTGGTTTTAACATCATCGCAAAACCCGATACCGGCGACCTGCGCATTCGCAGAGGCCGCGAATAAAAATCCTACGGCCAGAAGAATAAAAATTTTTGAAAGTCTTTTCACGCTAAATATCCTCTCTTTCAGATATTGAACAATTTACCACATCTGTACTATTTACTGCAAGTATTATACCAATATATAACATCTAATAAATTCAGTGAGTTAGAGCGGCAGGAGGCCGGGACAATATGTACAAAGGTTATACAGCCGTCATATCTTTGATCTTTTTCAGGTAGTCATCAATGTCAGCGAACGATTTTGTCTTGCGTTTTTTTAGCTCCTCAATTTGCAAAACATAATCCTTTTTTGTGGTCGCGTCTATTAAATCGCCACCAATTTTTAAAATACGATAAATGGTTTCTATCTGCGCGTTGGCTGTGTTCAGTTTTTTCCCTTTGTATAGAACGAGGTTGTCCTGCTTTTGAAACCACGGAAGCATTTCGTCTTTTAACACCTTAAGTGCGTCCTCTTTTTTACCCAGCATAAAAAGCACCATCGCTTTTCTTCTCAAAGTTCCGCTGTCCGTGGGGTAATCCTTAA
>JAZDEK010000144.1:0-3990 GCA_043808895.1 Pseudomonadota bacterium | reverse complement strand
AAGATCCGGTTGAATATCAACTGCAGGGAGTAGGGCAGATACAGGTTAATCCAAAAATAGACCTAACGTTCGCCAACGGACTGCGCGCGATATTAAGACAGGATCCTGATATTATAATGGTCGGCGAAATAAGAGACCAGGAGACAGCGGAGATAGCAATAGACGCTGCCCTCACAGGCCACTTTGTTCTATCAACGCTCCACACGAACGACGCTCCAGGTGCAATAACAAGGCTGGTCGATATGGGGATAGAACCTTTTCTTGTTTCATCGTCCATATTAGGCGTGCTTGGCCAAAGGCTTGTAAGAAAGATCTGCACGTTCTGCAGAGAGCCTTACGTTCCTAACGAGGCTGAAATAAAGGAACTTGGTGTGGCTAGAGACTCGCTTAAAAAGTACACAATATATAAATCCGTCGGCTGCGATAAATGTTCCAACACAGGTTACTCGGGAAGAACCGTTATAAGCGAATTGATGGCGATAACGGAAACAGTGAGGGAATTAATTTTATCCGGAACAGATTCAGGAACGATAAGAAAACAGGCGGTAAAGGAAGGCATGGTCCCAATAAGGCAGAACGCGATCGCTAAAGTCCTGCAGGGAATAACTACCCTAGAAGAGGTTTACCGTTCCACGCAGACGGAGTAGTAGATGGCTGTTTATAAATACATAGGCGTTAACACGGCCGGCAAGAACGTTGACGGCATTATTGAGGCTGATTCGCAGAAAACGGCGAAAATTAAATTAAAACAAAAAGGTATATACGCGACCAGCGTTGTTGAAAAAAGTGCCGCTGAGGCGCAGGAACAAAAACAAACCCTGGGCGCGACAATAGGCAAGAAAGTGAAAAGCAGCGACATAACAATGATGACGCGGCAGTTCGCCACACTTGTAAACGCCAACATCCCGATAGTGGAAACACTGGAAGCTTTATCCGACCAGGTGGAGAACCAAAGGCTGCGCCTTATACTCAACGAAGCAAAACAAAAGGTTAACGAAGGAATTTCGATCGCTGACGCGTTGTCTGTTCACTCCAATATATTTACACCGCTGTATATAAACATGATACGTTCCGGCGAGGCATCAGGAACACTGGGGCTTGTTCTTACCCGCCTGGCGGAGTATACGGAGAGACAGTCCATACTCAGGAATAAGATCATATCCAGTATGGCGTACCCGATACTGATGATAGTGGTTTCCATGATCATCATAGGGATATTGTTCGTCGTCGTTATTCCTAAGATAACGGTGATATTCGAGGACATGCAAACAGCACTTCCCATTTACACGGTCGTACTCATAGCGGTCGCCAACTTTTTCAGGAACAATATACTCTACATCATCGGGACGCTGCTGTTCATCCTTTTTCTATTTTTCAGGTACATAAAAACAGAAAAGGGAAGAAAGGGCTGGGACGAGACAAAACTCCATATTCCTATTTTCGGCAAGATAATCAGGCTTACGGCTGTTGGGCAATTCACCAGGACATTATCCACGCTGCACGGTGCCGGAGTTCCGCTTTTACAGGCGCTGGACATAGTAAGCAACGTTGTGGATAACGTGGTAATAAAAGCGACATTAAAGGAAGCAAGGGACGCTGTTTCAGAAGGCCAAAGTTTGGCATCGACGCTGAAGAAGTCGGGACAGTTCCCTCCCATTGTAATACACATGATATCGGTGGGAGAACGCACAGGAGAACTTGAGGCCATGCTTAGACACGTGAGCGACGCTTACGAAATAGAGGTTGAGACCAGGATACAAACTCTTACGTCGCTGCTTGAGCCGGCGATGATAATAGTTATGGGCGCGACCGTGGCCTTTATAGTGCTAGCAATATTAATGCCAATAATGCAGATGACAAGTGTAGGGTCTTAAAAAAGGAGGATCTATGTTTAAAAGGATCAGGTTTAACGCCGGCATGTCGCTTATCGAGATAATGATAGTTATCTTGATCATGGGCGCTATAGCGGCTCTTGTTGGAAGGAACGTAATTTCGCGTTTTGAACAGTCAAAGGTGCAGACCACAAAACTGCAGATGGACTCTTTTAAAGCGGCGCTTCAGGATTACTACATGGATAACAATTCTTATCCCACGACCGACCAGGGACTTGCTGCCCTGATACAAAAACCGACAGCAGGAACAGAACCCACCAATTATAGCCCCGACGGATACTTAAAAAGCAAAGCGGTGCCAAAAGACCAATGGGGCGGTGATTACTTCTATGAGTCTGACGGCGCAAAATATAAAATAACGTCGCTGGGTAAAGACAAAAAAGAA
Source organism: Pseudomonadota bacterium (assembly GCA_043808895.1). Classification (GTDB taxonomy): domain Bacteria; phylum Bdellovibrionota; class JAFGOL01; order JAFGOL01; family JAFGOL01; genus JAZDEK01. The sequence goes on along the minus strand of JAZDEK010000144.1, from coordinate 1,713 downwards.
GGTGGTGACGGCTACAACACCGACATAGTCGTTGAAAGTGAATAAAAGAGCTTTCACACTCGTTGAGCTTTTGATAGTTCTGGCGATCACCGGGATGATAATAGCCTTGGGTATTCCTCAGGTTAAAAGGATCTTCAGAGCTAATCTTAAAACAGCGTCGATACAAATATCCGGTGTTGTACGTTTCGCCTACGATTCCTCGGTCGTAAAGAGCAGGATACACAGGATAGTTTTTGATTTTGATAAATCGTTATACAAGGTCGAGGTGTCAAACACCGACGAACTTGTGGCGATCGATGATCTTGAGGAATCGGGCAGCAAGGACGATCAGAATGAGCCGGAAAAAGCGCCGCAGTATTCTCCCGTGGAAGGTGAAATGGGAAAAGACAGAAAGCTCCCCAATGGCGTGATCTTTGACAGCGTGGAGAATATCAACACAAAAAATAAGATCACAGAAGGGTATGGGTATCTTTATTTCTTCCCTCAGGGCACCACCGAGAACGTGATAATAAGGATAAAGGGCGACAAGAACAACACGGGTTTTTATTCCATAACTGTTATGCCCGTGAACGCGAAGACAAAAATAGAGGGGCGATACATTGAGGCTGAAAGAAAATAAAAGAGGTTTTACACTGGTCGAGGTCATGATAGCGCTGCTCATACTCTCTATTACCCTTATAGCGCTTACAGGCAGTCAGGGCGTGTCGTTGAACTCGACAAGAAAAGCGAAATTTATAACTCTCGGGACCATAGTAGCAAAGAACATGCTTGAGGACATAGACATAATGGCCGACGTGAGGGGGTTTGACTACATTAAGGAACTCGGCGAAAAAACAGAAGGCGATTTTGACGACGAGCAATACCAGGGATGGAAATGGGTGCGTGAGGTGAAAGAGGTCAATATACCGATAAGCGAACTCATTAAAACGTTCACCGGAAAACAGGAGAACGAGGAAACCTCCGGCGGCGAGCAAAAGACCACGTCCAGCCAGGAAGAGCAAATTCTTTCCATGATAGGAACTAATATCGAGAAACTTATGAAAGACTCCATGCGTGAAGTTACAGTGACGGTCCTATGGCCGGTAAAAGCCGGAAAGGATTTTTCCAGCGTAAAACTTGTTTACTATGTCGTGGATATAGATGGGGTACAAAGATTTGTTCCGCTTATGTAAAATAAAAAATAAGACCGGGATGACGCTGATAGAGGTCATTATAGCGCTCGCTTTGTTCTCTATAATATCTCTTTTTACAATATCGAATACGTCGGTAGGGATGAGAATAAGAAATAAAGTTGCCAGCACGAACGATTACTATCACGCGGCAAGGATCGCGTTGAAAACAATGAACAGGGACATAGCTCTTTCGTTCCACGCGTACTCCGACAGTAAATTGGGTGAGTATTATAAGTCACAGGCGGTGCTCGCGGGAACTTTAACTCCGGAACAGTACAACGCCATCCCGTTCTCTTTTTTTAAGGGCACAAAGGATAAACTCAGTTTTTCTTCAACGGTGCACCGGAGAATGTACAAGAACAGCAACGAAACGGACACATGCGAGATCAGTTATTATCTGGAGACCGATCAGGATAATGACTCGGTCTATAATCTCATGAAAAGGGAATCGTTCTTTATTGACGATAAATTCGAAGAGGGTGGCCCGGTCTCCATTGTGGCTTCCGGGATCGAATCCATGTCTTTTAGATATTTTACGCCA
>JAZDEK010000143.1:0-2854 GCA_043808895.1 Pseudomonadota bacterium | reverse complement strand
ATTAAGTTCTTTCGCGTAACCGGGGCTTACGGTGGTGGCGCTGATGCCGGTTTTCTGTTTACATTTTCTTATAACAGCCTGAAGTATATTACCAGCGCCAACATAATCGTGCCTTGTCCACACCCTAAAATAGTTATGCACCACATCCCTGTCCAAGTTAAGACGAATGGAAAGATCTTCTAATGCAGCAATGTGATTCCTTTCATAATCTTTATGTAAAAGGCAGTGAGAATTGATACCCATAATTCCCTGATACGCCATATTGTGGCCTATGATAACAGGCTTTATAGCGTCGTTATAAAAAACGGAAAGCCCCGAGTGGTAATCATGAAGGATAGCGACATCGGCTTTGACCATATCGTAGATACGCGCTACAGCCTGTGAAAAAACTATGTAAGCCCTTTCTTCTATTAGGCTCATTGAGTGAGGATTGCTGGAGATAAAACTTTTCTCCAATTTCTCTTTTTCCTGCTGTCCTTTCAGGGTCAATATATAAGGGCTCATGTTGCCGCCGAATTGTTCTCCCCACGCGTTCGACTTCAAAAGATACTGTTTCCCGAATTCAGTTTTCCCCTCGTAAACCTCGACATCAAAAGATTCTCCGCAGTAGACCGATTTATATTCCTTAACTTTACGCATAAGCCCGCTCTCGACCAGAGAGGACAAACTGTCGTCGCGCATAGCTCCGTCGATATATGGAGAGATGCTTATCGTATTAAAAAAGAGATTGGATTTACGCCCGTATTTAACGAGCGCGAGCGGAAGTTCCGCAACCACCACCGCCATCCCTCCGGCTCGACTTATATTAACTATTTTTGGTTCGTTATTATCGTTGAATAATTTTACAGTGCCGGCTTCCCATCCCACGTTAAGCACATTCAAAAAATTGAAAGGAAGCCTGTTTATATCCTCGGAAAACTGTTTTAATAATTTATTAACTCCCTTAAGCATACTGTAGGTGTATACAATATCATTTGGTAATGTGTATAAAATTTGAGCATGTGCCTGGATAAAAGCCAGCCATAACTCTGACTATCCACCGCAACACCTTGATTATATTAAGTGTTTTACAGGCACGCTTCTTGCTTTCTTTTTACTGTAACCTTAAGGGGAAGACTATAAATGTTTGCTAAAAAAATAAAATATTTGATCTCGCTCCTTGTTTTTGTTTCCACTTCCACACCGTTGAACGCACAGAACTATCAGTGGAACACAAGCGGCGATCAAACCAAACCGGTTCCATTGGCAACGTCTGACACATACATTTATACCAACCTTACGCCAAACCGTGATTATCTATTGCCCGATCCGACTAAATTAAATGACCCCGATGGTTTTGTAAAAGAGATGGCGGAAAAAATATCTTGTTACGATCCGGAATGGGACAATCCCGATTCTTGGTGCAACATAGATTATGGAGAAATAGAGACATTAAAATATATCTGCGTAAACGGACTAATAACGGACGCGGCCGTTCTAAAGCAACTAACTTTGGCGATCGCCAGAAAGTTCCCTGTATTGTACGAATTAAAGAATAAAGAATTCGGTGATGTTACACGAGATGCGCTAGATCACTCTAAGAGTTGGGGCGAATTATTTCAAAAGCTAGTGGTCAATGGAACTAAAAATGCGTTTTACAGCTGGGACACTCATTATTACAACACCAACAAACTAATCGAGTTGACGGGATATATAGCTGCAGGTTACGGCACGGGTGTATTAAAAGAGCACGGATTGGTAGCTTGGGTAAACAAATTCGCAACTGAGTATAACGACGATATGGCGATAGTAGCGGAAGACGCATTGATAGCAATGGGCTACGGGGACATAAACAATCTAAATAACGCGCCGATACCTATAGTGGATAAATCTCTGCAGGCTAACGCCCCCAAGTTCTCCGAGACATTTGCGGAGGGACCTGCCACGATCGATCAAAACACGGGTATATCCTATTACGACATCTTAAATAACAAAGAGGGACAAAAAGTAACTCCCGCGGACCCGTCATCAGTGGGATCATTAAAAGTGCTTACCGCTCTGGCTAGAAAAGGTGGACTTACAAAGTCAGAAAAAGATCACGTCACTAACAATTCCGTTATTGATCTTGAACGTGCCGAAAGAAAAACAATAAAAGGAAAAGAAGAAAAGGCCATGGCGGGAATAATAGCTCTGCCGGATTTCCCGAATAAAGATAAGATCATTCAGGGGATCGTTAACGACGAGAGTTGCCCGGACGCTGTAAGGAACATGGGCGCGCAATATCTAAAACAGGAAAAACCCGTAGCCGCTGTGACTTTTCAAGATGTAATGGAATACGCGAGCTTAATTGCGGATATTGGTCTTATAACGGCGTCCCCCTACAAGGCCGGTATAATAGGTGAATTAAAAGGCGCAACAGCCGCAACGGAATTAAACTCATTACGTCAGGAAGTGTACACTGCCGAGAAAATATTCAACAACACGTACAAATTCACAGATGTAACACAGACCGTGGAAATAACTGGTGTCGTCGGAACAGTGGTTTTAAGGGCACCGATAATTAAAAGTCTGCCTGAAGTAGCAACGCAGGTATGGACGATACCAAGCGTTAATAACGCAATACTTCTTCAAGACCTGGCTTTTACGACAAGGCTGGCGTCCGTGACAACTTATTCCATGACGATGGTGAATAGGGTTGGTAAGACTTACGACGTTAACTTCAAAGATAAGATAGTAAAACCTGTAACCATAGAGGCATTAACTTCAAGAGCCGAACTTCCAACAAGAACGATGCTCATAACCATTACCACTTCGGCCGGAACAATTACATACCTCGTGCCGATAATAACAGCCGTTGATGAAAAAGCCTTATTGG
>JAZDEK010000142.1:0-3696 GCA_043808895.1 Pseudomonadota bacterium | reverse complement strand
CATTGAATTTTTTTAATTCCGATAGCGGAAGGATCGTGGAAGCTATTTTTTTATTGTCCGATATTTTGATATTACTTAACGCGTAACCCAAAAGCCAAAGTTGTCCGGGAGTGTTGCTGCCGAATATCTTTGTCTGTATATCCTCGTGATCTATGCCAGAATCCATAAGTTCCGCCGCGATGCGATGCGCTGTCGACGTTGTTTTTGAATATCTGAACGAGCGTGTGTCGCTCACTATGGCGGCGTATATCGCTTCCGCGATCTGTTTATTGATGTCCATTTTTAATTCGTTCTTTATGAGGCCGTACATGATCTCGCCCGTGGAGGACGCTTTATCGTCGACGATGTACTGATAGTCCTTGTTAAGGATCTCGGGGTTGTGATGGTCTATGATTATTATCTCCGACGATATCTCGGTGGTTAAGAACGTCTTTATGCTATCTCCGACCTTATCTATGGTATCTACGTCGATAAGGAACACCAGCACTTCTTCCTTGTTCGTGATGTTCTCTATGGCGTAGGAGTCAAAATATTTTTCAAGGAATTTGAACTGATGCGGTATCGCGTCCTGATTGATTATGGAAACATCTTTCCCAAGTTTTTTTAAGACATGCGCCAGCGCTATCTCGCTTCCCACAGCGTCGCCATCAGGGCTCATATGTGTTGTCAGGATTATCTTCTTGTTTGTTTTAAGTATCTTTTCTTTGAGGCTTTTAATCATGTGGGTAAATCATATTATCGGCTTTATGTATTGGCAAGAGGGAGTTTGACCTCAAAAGTAGTTCCGCTTTTTGAACTTGAGACAAGTCTTATTGTTCCTCCGTGGTTCTCTATTATCCCGTGTGACACACTTAAACCAAGTCCTGTCCCCTGAGTGTCCTGTGCTCCAAAATCTTTTCCCATTCCCACAACGCCTTTGGTGGTAAAGAACGGCTCAAATATTCTGTTCTTTATTGAGTCATCAATTCCTGTCCCTGTGTCAGTTACTGTTAAGGCAAAAACACCGTTTCCCGACGTTGTTGTCACATATACTTTTCCTCCGTTTGGTATGGCCTGTTTTGAGTTTATGAGAAGATTAAGTATTACCTGTTCTATCTGCGACTGGTCTCCGATTATCCCTGTGGCGACACCCAGTTTTGTTTTTATTTCTATATTGTTGTTGATGAAGTCTTTACTGACGAGGTTTACGATGTTGTTCACAGCATCGTTAACATTGAACAGTTTGTGGTCGGTGCTTTTCTTTTTCGCGAAGTCCTGAAGCCGCGCCACAATGTTACAAGCCCTTTCGGAAGCAGAGAGCGCGATATCCAGCGCCTCGACCATTTCTTTTGGATCTTTCTTTTCAAGAGCAAGGCTTACGTGCCCTATCACAGCGCCCAGGATGTTGTTGAACTCATGGGCGATGCCGCTTGAAAGCGTACCTAATGAGACCATCTTTGCCGCGTGCACAAGCTCGTTGGTTTTTTTATCCACCTCTTTTTCAAGAGTGGTGTTAAGGCTGTGGAGTTCCGCCTCGCGCTGTTTTATTTTTTTGACCATTGTGTTGAACGAATTTATGAGCTCGTTGATCTCCCGGAAAGTGGTCGGCTTTATCTCCTGATCATATTCACCGTCGGCAAAACACTTGGACGCGACACACAGTTTTTTAATAGGTTTAAGGAAAGAATTTACCGCGAAAAAGAATATCGTGATAGACACGACCAATATTAGTAGCATCCACTGCACGGATGATTTAATAAATTGTTTGTAGAGTAGATTTATCGCCGCCTGTTCGCTGTAAGAGAATATTTTGATGTTGGTCTTTGGTATGTCCTGGAACATCACGAAATATTTGTCGGTTCTTAGAAAACTTATTTTCTCGCGTATGAGTTCATCGTTAATAAGGATCTTTTTGAACATTGCGTTCGGATAGTTAGCTATGGAATAATTGTTCACATTCAACTCGAATTTATCCGGTACTATCAACAGGGACGGTATAGAGGCTATCTTTCTGTTGAATATGTTGAGCGACATGTTGAACGCTGCCACATATTTCTTGCCCGAGATCGTAATGGGCGTGTACAAGCATATTGTATTCTCGCTGATAAGGTTCCTGTCCAATATCACATCGTCGTTAGACGCTTTGCTTAACTCCGCGTTACAAGGATTTTTTCTCCCCTCCGGATAATTAAAAATAATTTTATTTTTGCTGTTCCTCGTCGTTATGTTGTTCGCGTAACGTACTCTGTTGTCCGTAAGCGCAGATGGCGCGTTAAGATTATTCAGTTTGTTATACGTCGCGCTCAATGCGTAATTTCTCAATTGTGTTATTCTGTTTTTTATATCTACAGCGAGGTTGTCATTGTTCATTGAGAGTATGCTATACGCGTGTGAAACATTTGTGTAATAGAGAGTTCTGCTTGCCACGTACATTATTGTCAGCGACGTAATTAAGATCAGCGCGCCAATTGTGAGAAGTATTTTATTCCTTAAGGTCATCTACATACATTATATATGCGTGTTTTCTTTATCAAAGAAAATAAGGTCACAATTAATTCAAATTGGAGATTTTTTTGACGTAAAAAAGCATAAACATATCAAGCATATACAAAAAACTAACTGCGTCATAAAAAAAACCTTGCCAATATATATGTCCTTCAATATAACTACCCCTCGCGCTTGTGAAAAAGCGAGTGGAAGGTCTTTGAAAACTAAATAGCAGATAGTCGTCCAAATATAATTTTCTTTGAATTTTAAATTTATTTTTTTGAAATTAAACCCTTCCAATGGGCTTTAATAAAGTTTTAATTGGAGGGTTTGATCCTGGCTCAGAGTGAACGCTGGCGGCGTGCTTAATACATGCAAGTCGAGCGAGAAAGTTTCCTTCGGGAAATGAGTAAAGCGGCGCACGGGTGAGTAATACGTAGATAATCTACCTTAAGGTGGGGAATAACACTGGGAAACTAGTGCTAATACCGCATAATTTCTAGACGACTGCGGTCGTTTAAAACAAAGAGGGCCTCTGCTTGCAAGCTCTCGCCATAAGATGAGTCTGCGTCCCATTAGGTAGTTGGTAGGGTAATGGCCTACCAAGCCTGTGATGGGTAGCTGGTCTTAGAGGATGATCAGCCACACTGGAACTGAAACACGGTCCAGACTCCTACGGGAGGCAGCAGTAGGGAATTTTGCGCAATGGGCGAAATGCCTGACGCAGCGACGTCGCGTGTGGGATGAAGGGTTTCGGCTCGTAAACCACTGTCAAAGGGGAAGATGGGATCAGCGTCTAATAACCGCTGGTCTTGACTGTACCATTAGAGGAAGCACCGGCTAACTACGTGCCAGCAGCCGCGGTAATACGTAGGGTGCAAGCGTTACTCGGATTCATTGGGTGTAAAGGGTGTGTAGGTGGGATAGTAAGTCAGATGTGAAAGCCTTGGGCTCAACCCAAGAAGTGCATTTGATACTGCTATTCTAGAATTCAGGAGAGGAAGGAAGAATTCCCGGTGTAGAGGTGAAATCCGTAGATATCGGGAGGAATACCGGAGGCGAAGGCGTCCTTCTGGACTGATATTGACACTGAGACACGAAAGCGTGGGTAGCAAACAGGATTAGATACCCTGGTAGTCCACGCCCTAAACGATGGTTACTAGATGAGGTGGGATTTGACCCCTGCCGTATCGAAGCTAACGCGATAAGTAACCCGCCTGGGGAGTACGG
>JAZDEK010000141.1:0-5167 GCA_043808895.1 Pseudomonadota bacterium | reverse complement strand
GGTATCCCGGTAGTCGATGCCGTCAAAGAACAAAAAATATTGGGAGTGATCTTGAACCTTATATCTAGGTTCGACACCATGGGGCAGGACCTTAGCGAAGAGGTCATAGTAAGCGACAGGGTCTATAGGATCAGCGTCAGCGGAGTGAAGAACGACAGAGGCGAATTCGTGTATCACTGCATGAGCGTTGAGATGGTTTAATTTAGGGCATGAGTAAAGAGCCAAGGATAGAAATTTTAAAAGGGAATGATTCCGGTACCCAGTTCAGGATAACCGGAAGCAGGGTCCTGTTTGGCCGTTCATCAGACTGTGATGTGGTCGTAACAGACCCTTCAGCGTCAAGGAATCATGCCGAGCTTGTAAAGATGGGCGAGAAATTCCTGCTCAGGGACCTAAAATCCAGTAACGGCATTCTTATAAACGGTAAAAAAATACCAGAGAGTGTTCTTGTTGACGGCGACATCTTTAGCATAGGCAGCCACTCGTACAAATATATCGAGGTTGATTCCGCGGCGCAGCCACAGCAAGTCGCGTCGGAAAATAGACAAGTTTCACGGGAAGGGACCATCCCCGGGCTTCAAATGTCGAGCTCGTCCACAGGAGTGAACATTCCGGGGCTTCCGTCCGGAATGTCCGGAGCGAACGTTAACAAGAAGAGGATGATTATCTACGGCGTAGTGTTAGGGGTATTGCTGATATTCTTTATATTTCTTTTTGCGTCAGGCGACAGTAAGCCCGTTCAACCCGCGGCGGTTGGGAACAATAATGCCACAGCCGCAACTACATTGGAGCCTCCTACTGAAGTGGACGAAGAAGTTGCGTACAGGAGAAAGATCCCCGATGACGAAAGGCAGCTTTTTGACAAAGCCAACGAATATTATTTTGAGGGAGAAAGAGAATTGAGGCTCAAGAATTATTCAAGGGCACTTGATGATTTTAGAAAAGCGCTGTCTTTTTATCCCCAGCACGCGAGAGCTAAAACGGCGGTCAACAGCACGTCGGAGAAAATAAAAGAAGAAAGCCTTCTGCAGATGAGTCTCGGCAAAAAAATGTTCTCTCATAAAAGGTACGACGACGCGATACGGCATTTTACGGATGTTATAAACCTTAATGTTAGGCAGTCGGACGGTGACATCTTTAAAGAGGCTGAAAAGTGGAAAAATATGGCCGAAAAAAGAAGAGGAGAAGCTTTTGAACAATGAAAATACAAATATTTAAATCAAATAAACTACTCAAGGAATTTGAAGTCAAAAAAGATGTTTTTGTTTTCGGCAGAGCGGACGACTGCGATATCTGTATACTTGATGAGAACATAGCCAGAAAACACGTTGAGTTTACGCTGGTCGGCGACAATAAACTTACCTTTACAAAGACGGCTAAATTTGGCCTCTTGTATAAGAACGGAAATGAAGTTACAGAGGGAGAGCTTTTGCCGGGCGAGAATCTGGATATAGGCGACATAAGGGTCGCATTGACCTCGGCCGCCGCTGACGCGAAAGCCACCGATTTTGATTTCTTTACAATGAGCATGGATCAAGAATCCATGGACAAGGATCACAAAGAAGATGTGGCGCACGAAGAGAAAAAAGGATCGAAAAAAGAAAAGAAAAAGGAAATTGAAACCGACGACTCGGACGAGCCCAAAGAAAAAAAATCGGAGCCTGTGTCTGAGGGAATAAAAGAGCCTGAAAAAATAATAACGGGTGCTGTTTCTGACGCGACGATCGTTGGTCCCTCGCATCTTTTATATCAATTAGCCGCCATGAGCGGACCTCATAAGGATAAGATCTTCTCCGTCGACAAAGAGACCATCGTTATGGGTCGAGCCAGAAAAGCGGACATAGTTTTGGTTGATGAAATGGTGTCACGTGAACACGCGAGAATGTACAAACAGGGCGGGGATTACTATATCCTTGACCTTAACAGCGCCAACGGCGTAAAGGTCAACGGGAAGAAAATAAAAGACCCGGTGGGGCTTTCCAGCGGCGATATAATTGAAATAGGGTCTTCCACTCTAAGGTTCCTCATAACCAACCCTCAAATGCAGAGCGTTCAGGGCGGAATGGGCACATCGTACCCGAAAATAGAGAAAGCTTCTGTGATAGAAAAAGTTTCTGCCAAAAAAAGTGAAAAAGAGATCCGCAAGATAGAAGAATCATTCGGTGTAAAAGAAGAAAAAGAGATCGGTAGCAAAAAAATGCTTCTGCCTATCGTGTTGATCGTGCTTCTTGGTGTTATCGCCGTAGTTATCATATCCAGCGGTAAAAAAACTCAACCTGCCGCGCCGATCGTGGCGGAAGAGTCGCCTCCCGCGGAAGAACAACAGGAAACGGCTTCGGAGATCAAATGCGATGAACAGGGCTCTTTTTGCGAACAGCCGCTTGCTGTTCAACAGCAGTTGAAGTCTGAATACGATGTGGCGGTAAAGCTTTTCAAGAATTACCAGTTCGAACTTGCGGAAGACAGAGCCCAGCAAATATTGGCCAAGGTGCCTGACTGGTCAAAGGCAAAAGAGCTTGCGGAACTCGCCGGAGCGGAAAAAGAGAAACTTCTCTCGCAGAAAAAAGAGGAAGAAGAATCTCAGACCAGAAAAATGCTTGAGAGAAAAATGGCTGAATACATGAGGCAGGCGAACGCGAAAATGAAAGCCGAGCAATACGACGACGTAAAAGAGCTCATCTCCAAGATATTTGAAATAGACCCGAATAACGAGGGCGCCAAAAAACTTGCCGACCAGATCGACGAGATAATGGCGAAAAGGGAAAAACTTGCTGATCAAAGGACAAAATTCTTGGCTACCGTTTCTAAGTATGGAGATGTCTTAAAAAATGGAAAGCGGTTGTACGACAACAAGGAGTATAGGAAAGCCATAGAGGTCTTCCAGAAATGTATGAGTTTTCCGCCGTCTGAAACTGAAAAAGTAAAAGAAGTCCGTGATGAGTGCAGGCGCCTACTTTCTAACTCACAAAAGTTCCTTCAAGACGCTGTAACTCCGGAATTAACGGTCGCGATGGAAGCGTACGGCAACGAGCAGTACAGAGAAGCTCTGGCCTCTTACCAAAGGGTGCTCAAAATTGATTACACGAACAAGGCCGCTAAACAGGGGATAGAAAGAGTTAAGAGCGCTGTTAACGAGGCTGCAAGAGAACGTTTCGCGCGAGCCGCGATAGCGGAAAGTGTTTCCGATCTTACTACGGCGTGCAGTTTGTATTACTCGGTTATAGAGATCGCTCTGCCTGGATCAAAATACTATAACAGCGCTTTGAACAAGGTGCGAAACAGGTGTAACGCGAAACTCTAGACTGTGCTATAATTGGTGGCGAACGCCACTAACAATAATAGGGGGGAAAAGTAATGTTTAAATCTTTAAGGGACAGAAAGGGACAGAACACGGTAGAGTACATTCTCATCATAACTGTAGTGGTCGCTGTAATACTTCTTGTCGGCAAATACATGCCTGGAAAATTTCAAGAACTGATAACCAAGGTTTTTAGCAAGGTTACAACTGCAGTGGATCAAACAGGCGGCGGACAGTAGTAAAAACAGAAACAAAACCTGTGAAAGTTCTTTTGAAAAATTCCAAAGGCCAGGCGACAGTGGAGTATCTGCTGCTCCTTGTTGTTGTTGCCGTTATATTCTGGAAAGTCATAGGGCATGTGCAGGATGTGTTCTATGGTTGGGGTGGAAGTCCGGGTGCCATAGAACGTTTCATTCAAAATCAGGTCGTGGCAAAACTTGAATCCAATAAGGGTGGATGGTAAAAGTGATTTGTCGTCGTAAAAAAGGACAAGCAACTGTTGAGTTTTTGTTGCTCATAGCGGTATTGGTGCCTGTTTTTTTAATTGTTATAAGTTCAATAACGAGCAAGGTTTTTAAACCTATAGAGGGCTGGTTGAAAAATGAGATTGGAGCTCAGGTTCGTTATGGTTATGACACAACTCATTTTGGAAAGGAGCTGGACAAAGAAAACATAGGTGCGACCAGCGGCCCAGCGCCTGTGCAATATGGTAACGAAACAAATAAACACGGAGGCGTGCATCCGCTTCATAATACAAGGGCCGGGTGGGTTCAATGAGGAAACGGCTTATTAATAAAAAAGGGCAGGTCGCCGTGGAATTCATGTTCATGTTCATAATCGTTATCAGCGTTATAATATATGCCTTTTATTTTTCTTTCTCATTATCGTCGCTGCATTACAGGAATTATGAAACCTTTATGATAGGGAGATCTGTTTTTGCGTCTTCTCTAGATTACAAAACTAAAAAATCTCGAGCGGAATCAGTAATGGCTGGTTTTCAGGCATCTGCGCACAATACCACTTCTTCTGTAACAAAAGATTTCCAGTGTACACTCGACGGCGAAGGCAGCGGTTTTAGGGGAATTCTTGATTACGGCTCTGGCAAATCAGACTTCTACATATACACGAACGCCGGTATCGCGTGTTCTGTGAGCGCGGGATATTTATTGCCGTCGGTCATCACAAGAAGTAGTGGCGGCAGCATGACCCTTGCGATGGATGCTATGACGGGAAGTGAAATTTCGGACAAACACTGTGAGTGCCTCTTATCCAATACTAATAACAAATGGAGTGATTGTTTAGGTGAACAAACGTCGAATAACAAACCGTTTATTGACAACGGATGCTAAACGCGGACAGGCGATGATAGAGACGATCTTTATGATCCCGTTCCTTATCGTCTCGATATTTTTTATGTATCAGGCGTACACCCTTGTTAATAAAGTCAGTGTTGTGCAAAAATATCTCAAAGTGGAAGTTACGGGAAGACTTCTGAATAGACCGACAATTACGGCAGAGGACCAAACCGCATCTGTTCCGGAAGGTAAGAATCCGCCAACTGACGGCAGGTATTTCTATGCGTACGAGGATTACGATAGTGGGAATAAACTTACGAGCTACAGCCTTGATAGCGTTACCGTTAACCTTCTCTTAACCTTTGATACCAAGGGGGACAGGGGTGGGCTGACCAGTATATTAAAACAAGGCATGGCAGGAAGACAGATGCTTGGTGTTTGTATAGGTGGTAATGGTATAATGGGTGACCAGGTGGATACAAAGATTTTTGATAAGATGTCACCGGGAGCTATTTGCGGTAACAAGTAAACTTTAAGGAGTTTGTTTTATGGGAAATACCAAAACACTTTTAAT
>JAZDEK010000140.1:0-4202 GCA_043808895.1 Pseudomonadota bacterium | reverse complement strand
TTCCACATTGTTAAGCTTGTTGGTCGTTCCGGCTGTGTTCATATATATAGACGATTTCAGAACATGGATATCAGGGGCGGCGTATAGATTAGTTCACAAATAGTTCAGCCAAGGCTTGTTCGTGAGGGCGTCCTCAAGGTTGTTGTCGCGGGCATCGTTGTCACGGCAGATAGCACTATTTCCCCCATTATATTGAGCATATGTGCGCCTTGCTATGCCTATCAAGTCCGTACCGGCGTTGGTCCCGCTGGGGCAGTCCTCTACAACCGCTGTCTGGAATTTTTCGTATGCGAACTGAGCGCCGTACGAAATGTTGTCCTGAAGCACAGGGTGTTCTCCGTGATACGTGTCGTATATCTGCATCATTCCGTATGAGTGTCCGCTATCCCCAAGATACACATAGTACTTTCCATTTTCCTGGTAGTAGTGCTTCCATGTTGATTCCGTCCATGCGATGGCCTTTACGATATCAAGAAAATCAGCGTCGCTGGAGATAGCGGCTACCTTTTCCTCTATTAAATTGTCAATGTTGGTCATGTATGTAGGGTCATCTACTTGATTTGATGTGTTGGGGACATATTTAAGATCATCACCCGCAAGAGATACTTCATACGTGCCGCTACTTTCTGTGGATGTGGTAGGGAAACATGAGTACAGCGACGATATCGCTGCGAGTATAAGAACCTTTCTAAAAATAAATGTCCCTTTTGCCATCTCTGATACCTCCGAGCTCACGGCTGATCTTGTCTTTTATTGTATCAGATTTTATTTCCTGTGTTGTTATTTCTTCAATAAGCGCCAGCCCTTTTTGCTTGAGAGGAGCGTCCGCGAAGTCATAAAGATACTCAGCGAAAGTAAAAATAGCGTTCGGCAGGCAATGATCTTTTATAAGGCCTGGTTTTGCCAAGTCCATAAAATCCGCTCCCACCCTGCCTGATCTGTAGCAGCCTGTGCAGAAAGAGGGGATGTGTTTTGCTTCTACCATATCGCGGATTACTTCCATCAGTGGACGGGTATCACCCAAAGAAAATTGTGCTTCAGTTCCCACTTCGTATTCCTGTGTATGTTTTTTTTTTCTCTTCTTTATATCCCCCGGGGTTTGTTTTTGAACCCGCGGATATTTGTGAAACCCCAAGTTCAAAAGAGGCTCTTCTTGTCTCTTTATTTTCGCGTGTACTTAAAATTATTCCTGTGTACGGAACTGCAAGCCTTAACACAGCGATTATTTTTTTGAAATCATCGTCGCTCACGGGATACGGAGGGTTGTAACTTAGGTCAGACCCGCAGGCGGGCTCTATTCTTGGGACGGAAATTGTGTGTGGGCCGATACCGAATTCTTTTTCAAGGTGTTTTATGTGTTGCAGCAACGCAAGTATTTCATATTTCCAATCATAAAGACCGAAAAGTATCCCTATACCGACATCTTTTATCCCCGCTGTAAACGCCCTGTCTATTGTTTCAAGCCTGTATTGGTAATTTGACTTTGGCCCCTTTAAATGGAGTTTTTTATATGTCTCGGGATGATACGTTTCCTGAAAGATCTGATATGTTCCTATTTTATGTTGTCCGAGTATTTTAAATTCTTCAACGGAAAGTGGAGCTATGTTAACGTTCACTCTTCTGATGTTGCCCTTAGGTGTTTTAACGCTATAAATTGTGTCTATTGACTTAAGTATGTAATCCAGCCCTTCTTTCCCGTACGATTCTCCAGCGACCATGAGCACTCTTTTATGCCCCTGACCTATAAGTATCTCTGTCTCTTTTTTTATTTCGTCCTGCCCCAGCGCTCGGCGTACAAGTTCTGAATTGGTATTCCTGAACGCGCAGTATAGACATTCGTTGTTGCACATATTTGAAATGTAAAGAGGGGCAAACAGCACGAGTCTGTTCCCGTAGATCTGTTCTTTCACGAATTTTGCTGTATCAAAGATCTGCTGTACTGAATTAGGATCGGTTGTGTTGAATAGGGTAGTAACGTCGTTGTCGCTGATACCCTTAAGTTCCTTTGCTTTTTGCAGAATATCGTTAAGCATTAAAGTATGTTACTGCTTTTCTCTTTTTACATAGTGAGTGTGCAAGAGTTCATGAGCCAAAGGACTGTTTGGACTTTTAAGGAAATCTTTGTACAGCGCCTGAACTTCAGGATTTTCATGAGATTTTCTTAACGGAAGACCTCTGTCCTCTGCATATATCGCATCCATCCTCTTTTGTCGTATCTCAAGATTTGTCGGCATTGGTTGTCCGCCGCCACCTAAACATCCACCGGGGCAGGCCATGATCTCTATGAATTGATACGGCGCTTTTCCCGCCTCAACAATTTTCATAAGTGTTCTCGCGTTGGTGAGCCCGTGGGCGATGGCTGTTTTTAATTCAACACCCTCAAGGAATTTCCACTCGGGTTTGCAGCCTTCTATTTTTATGGTGGCTTCTTTAACGCCTTCCATTCCTCTCACCGGGAGTATCTCAAGATTTTTGAACGGAACTTCGCGTCCTGTTATTACTTCATACGCTGTCCTTAAAGCAGCTTCCATAACTCCACCGGTCGCGCCAAATATCATGCCGGCGCCGGTATAAGTTCCAAGGATGCTATCGCAATGAGATTCTTCAAGGCTTACAAAATCTATTCCAGCCTGTTGTACCATTAATGCGAATTCTCTTGTCGTTAACACATAATCTACATCCCTGTATCCGCTGGATGTCATTTCAGGGCGTGCGGCCTCGAATTTTTTCGCCGTACAAGGCATTACGGAAACGACGACCATTTTCGCCGGATCTATTTTCGCTTTTTTCGCGTAATATGTTTTTGCCATTACGCCGAACATCTGTTGAGGTGATTTACATGTTGAAAGATTATCCAAAAGTGAGGGGAATTCATGTTCTACGTATTTTATCCAGCCGGGTGAGCATGAGGTCATAAGTGGAAGTGCGACTTTTTTATTTTCGCCCAGAGATTTCTTCAAACGATCCAGAAGTTCCGCGCTTTCTTCCATTATCGTAAGATCGGCACCAAAATTTGTATCGAACACGGCGTCAAATCCCATTCTTTTTAAGGCTGTGACCATTTGTCCCGTTACTTTTTTCCCGGGTTCAAATCCCAACGCCTCGCCTATAGCCACCCTCACCGACGGGGCTGTTTGTACTACGACGAATTTATCCGGGTTGGCTAGTGCCTCCCAAGTTTCTTCTATGTAGTGTCTTTCTGTTAACGCTCCGGTGGGACATCTATTCACGCATTGTCCGCAGTTCGTGCATACGACCTCGTTAATTGGAAGGTCCATGAATGTTTCAACAGCTACATGTTCTCCCTTGTGCGCCATTGTGAAAGCACCCACGTGCTGAAGTTCCTCGCATGTTCTTACGCAGCGTTGGCATTTTATGCATTTGCTGTCCTCTTTCTGGAAAGCGGGAGAGGATTTATCAGTGTGTTTTTTTATGGATACGTCGATGAACCTGTCGTTCTCAGAGATATACTCCTTTGCCACCGCCTGAAGTTCACATGTGCAGTTCTTGTAACATTTTGTGCAGTCCATGTTGTGCTCGGACAGCAATAGGTCCAATACGTCCTTTCTGGCTTTTCTTACTTTCAGGGAATTGGTCTGTACTTCCATTCCATCACTGACCGGCATTGAGCAAGAGGTGACAAGAGTTCTTGAGCCTTTTACTTCGACAAGGCATATTCTGCAATTACCAGCGACGGTTAGGTCGGGGTGATAACATAGTGTTGGAATTTTATATTTCAGCTTTCGCGCGGCGTCTAAAATAGTTGTCCCCTCCGGAACTTCCACCGGCATGTTGTTTATTTTCAACTTGATGTTATTCATTAGTAGATCACCTCTTCTTTAAAGTTGTCCAGTATTGAGTTGAATGAGTTTGGTACGGATTGCCCGAGGCCGCATTTAGAGGCGATCTTCATTGTTTCAGACATGTTTTTCAGATCAGTCAGATATTTTGGGCTTTTTTCTTTATTCTTTACAGCCACTACACCCCTGAGTAGTTCCTGGCACCCAACTCTGCATGGAGTACATTGCCCACATGATTCTTCGCAGAAGAATTCCATGAAGTTATGAAGCACGTGATACATTGAGCGAGAACTGTTAAAAAGCATCATTGAACCGCCAGTCGGCACACCCTCAAACCCGATGATAGTTTCTTTAAATTTACGTCGTGGGACGCAAAATCCACTAGCTCCTCCTACCTGTACC
>JAZDEK010000139.1:0-2356 GCA_043808895.1 Pseudomonadota bacterium | reverse complement strand
AATTACTTTGTAGCTGGCTGAGCCGCTGGTACCGTAGCTGCCGGCGCAGGTGCTGCTACTGGCGTCGTGGTTGCCGGAGCAGACGTCGGTTTAGCCGCCACCGTTTTCTTCGGAAGCTTTTTTGTTTTTAATTTCTTTGGTGTTTTAATTTTCTTCTTTTTTAACCCAGATTTTTTCGGTGTCTTTTTCTCCAACTCATCCAGATCGAATTTGTAAACTTCCTGTACTTGAGTTTTACCGATCTTATCCGGTACTCCGTCGCCTGTGGTGTCTATCTCGGTACGTGCAAGCTTTCCGTCCTGATAATATTCCCAATAGTCCACCTTGCCGTCAAAGTTCGTGTCAATTTCTTTTTTTACCAGCTCGTTGTTGTAGTAACGTTTTATAACGTCGGGTCTGTTATCGTAGTTAAGGTCGAGTTCCTTTTTGGTGATCTGGCCGGTATCAATGGAGTAGTATCTGACTTCATCGAATTTTCCGTCGAAATCATTATCCACTATTATGCGTGAGATCTTTTCATCGTCCTGTTTCCTGTTATCGTAATACACCACGTAATCTGGTTTTCCCTCACCGTTTATATCGATTTCTTTTTTTGTTAGGATCTTTTCGCCGTCCGTGTTTATTGTGTAGTATTTTTTAACTTCCGCCACACCGTCGCTGTTGCTATCCGTTATTTCAACCATTTCCCTATTAAGTATGGTTTCATCCGTGGGTGTTGGGGTCGTTGCTGAAGTGGCAGCGATCGCAACAGGAGCCGCCGCCGTAGGTGTCGCAGGTGCCGCGGATGCTTTAGCTTCAGCAGCTTTTTTCTCGGCTTCCGCTACATCATTTTTGGCAGCGGCAGGTGCTTGTGTTTCCGTTTTTGGTTCTGGTTTAGGTTTTGTGGCCTTGTTCTTATTCTTTTTGGCTGTTTTAGGTTTTTTTGCTTTTGGTTTGGTTTTTGTCGCAGCCTTTGGAGCAGGTTCTGTAACTGTGGCCTCGGCGGGCGAAGCCGATTCTTTCGCCAGTTCATTCAAGGACGCATCAATATCCTGGGCGTAAAGGTTAAGGGACAACAGGGCTACTATTATCAAAATCATAGAACTATCCTCCACAATACCTTCGTACAAGTAAATATTAACCCTCAAGCCTTGTAAGTTCAATGGTTTTATAATAATCTTGTCCGCAGAGGTTTTATGAAACTAGGGCTTATAGGAAAAAGAGCTGGCGGTAAAACACTGCTGTTCGAGGCTGTGTCGGGGCTGGAATCTGTTCCCCAGACGGGGCTTGTTAATGTCGCAAAGGTCAGGGTAAAAGACCCTCATATAGACAAACTCTCCGAGATATACAAACCGAAAAAAACCACTTACGCCGATTTTGACGTGGTGGATTATAACAGGGCGCATGATTCTTCTGACGCCACGCTGGGGAGCGCGAACCTTGTTGCCCGTTATAGAGAGCTTGACGCGATAGTCATCGTGGTGGGCGTAATAGATGATTTTTCTTTTATTAGCACAGAGCTTGAAGACATTTGTGTTGAGATGAATATCTCCGACACCATGATACTCGAAGCCAAAATAGAGAGGATGAAAAAAGGTTCTTTTGATAAGAACGAGTTGCATCTTTACGAGGGTCTTTTAAAGAAACTTGAGAATAACGAGCCTGTAGACAGACACTCTTTCTCAAAAGATGATATGAAATATTTTTCGGCGTTCCAACTCTTCGCGTTAAAACCGGTCATGGTCGCCGTAAACATCATGGAGGATTTATTGTCGTCAGGCGCAAAGGTGGACCTTGGAAAATACAAACTTCCTTATATATTGATATCCGCCGAGGTTGAAAAAGAGCTTAACTCGCTCAGCGAGGAAGAAAAAAACCAATATCTTAAAGAGTTGGGTATTACTGAAGGCATAACGGGAAGATTTGTAAGAATGCTTTATGAAACGATGGATCTTATCTCTTTCTATACGGTCGGCGAAGACGAGGTTAGAGCGTGGAGCATACCAAAGAATAGTACGGCACTTATAGCCGCAGGAAAGATCCATAGCGATATAGAACGCGGATTCATAAAAGCATCAACAGTGAGTTATGATGATTTCATGAAACACGGCGACGAACACAAAGCCAAAGCCGCAGGCGTTGTAAGGGACGAGGGGAAGGATTATGTAGTAAAGAACGGTGATATAATCCATTTTAAATTTAATGTTTAGTTCCAAGCTTATATTAGTAACCAACGACGACGGCGTTAACACCATAGGTATAAAAGCGTTGGCGGCCGCTTTAAAAAGCATTGGAAGAGTAGTTGTTGTGGCGCCTCATCAGGAAAGATCCGGAGCCAGCCACGCGCTCACCATTCATAGCCCCGTAAGGATAAGGG
>JAZDEK010000138.1:0-21853 GCA_043808895.1 Pseudomonadota bacterium | reverse complement strand
TTCCAAAGTAAACAGCATCGGCGCCGTAGGCCGCCGCCCATTCCATTTTTTCAAGATCGCCGGCCGGTGCAAGAAGCTCGGGTTTAAACTTGCGAGTTGGTTCAGATTGTAATTCAGGTCGCTTCATAGAACACCTTTAAGGAATTTCGCGGTATGCGACCTTGTGGAATTAATAATGTCCTCAGGCGCACCCTCCGCGATTATCTTCCCGCCATTCTCGCCCGCCTCCGGGCCTAAATCAATTACATAATCCGCGTGTTTAATTAGGTCAATGTTATGTTCTATAACCACCAACGAATTCCCTTCGTCCACCAGCTTTTGAAGCACAAGCAAAAGCCTTTTAACCTCGTGGGGGTGAAGCCCTACGGTCGGCTCATCCATTATATAGAGGATGTGAGAACGCTTTTTTTTCCCTGTCTCGCTTAAAAGCTCTTTGCATATTTTTATCCTCTGAGCCTCGCCGCCGGAAAGAGTTGACGCCGGTTGTCCTATAACAAGATACTCTAAGCCAACGTCCATAAGAAGCTTCAACATGTTCCTTAAAGGCTGGCACGATATAAAAAAGTTGTAAGCTTCCTCTACCGTCATACCGAGCACCTGACTAATATTTTTCTCGTTATATCGAACGTCCAATATCTCCTGTTTGTAGCGTGTACCGTTACAGACTTCGCACCTCATTAATATATCGGACATGAATTGCATATCGACGTTGATAAAACCGTCGCCGCCGCATACCGAGCACTGCCCTTTTGACACATTGAAAGAAAAATGGGACGCGCTGTAGCCCCTGCTTTTTGCAAGTGGCGTATCGGCGAAGATATTTCTTATATAATCGAACCCCGAAATAAAAGTTATCGGTGTTGACCTTTGTGTCTTACTTATTGATTCCTGATCTATAAGCATAACATCGCTTATATATTCTCCGCCCTCTATTTTGCTCCTGTTCCCTATAAGGAGCGGATACAGCGACTTTGTGACAAGAGAGCTTTTGCCGCTGCCTGAAACTCCTGTTACACAAACGAACCTGTTCAACGGAAGTTTTAACGTTATGTTCTTAAGATTATTCTCTTTAAGATTTTTCAAAGTAAGAAAACTTGTATTAACGCCAATTTTCCTTCTCTTCGCCTGATCCATTTTTTCAACTGTTCTTAAATAAACAGATGTAAGAGTGTTCGCGTTATTTATAAAATCCGGAAGCTCGCCGGCGTAAACAACCTTTCCGCCCTTTGCTCCGCTTTGAGGGCCAAGTTCTATAATGTGGTCAAAAGATCTTATTATCGCGGGGTCGTGTTCAACAACTATAACTTTGTTCCCGTTATCCCTTATTTTACGGATAATATTTATCAACCTATCAACATCCCTGGGGTGAAGTCCAATGGTCGGTTCATCCAGAACGTAGATAGTATCGACCAGGGCAGAGCCAAGCTGGTTAGAGAGATTAATTCTTTGAGCCTCGCCGTTCGATAATGTCTTAGCGAGCCTGCTTAATGTCAGATATCCAAGCCCTATTTCAATAACAAAAGCCGTACGCTGAAAAAGCTGTTTCATTATCTCTTTTGAGATCTGGCTTTCCTGTTCGGATAATTTGAGTTCGCCCAGCCATTTATAGAAATCAGTAATACACATCTGGTGCAGCTCATTTATATCCTTTCCACCGACCTTCACATAAAGAGCATTGGGGATAAGTCTGCTTCCATTACAAACTTCACACGTTTCAGCACCTTTATATTTATTTAAAAGCACCCTTACATAGACCTTATATTTTTTCTTCTCCAGCTCCTCAAAAATATAATCAAGCCCCACGAACTTGTTCTTTCCACGTCCGCCGCCCGTGTAGAGAAGTTTCTTTTCTTTGTTGGTAAGGAAACTGAAAGGCTTATTTATGTCTACGTCTTTTTCTTTCATAAAATTTATCATCGCGTGGAAGACATGTCTTACGCTTGGTTTATTAAGCAGATCCACTGCCCCATCCAAAAGACTTTTATTCGGAAAAGGCATAAGGCGTTTCTCGTCTATTTTAAGTATGTTCCCAAAACCCTTGCACGCCGGACACGCGCCTATTGGGCTGTCAAAAGAAAACAAACGTGGGTCAGGTTCGGTGAATTTTTTTCTGCACGACGGGCAAACATTATCAAAAATATAATTCTTAAGTTTATTATCGTCCACAGAATAAATAACACATTCTTTACTCCCAAGCATTGAGGCGCGTTCCACAGCCTCCCATATCCTGTTAAGTTCGGTTTCCTCGACCTGGAACCTGTCGTAAACAACAAAATATTCTTTCGGGAGCTCGTTATTGAGTTCGCTTAGGTCTTTTACCTCTCCATTAGTGAATATCCTTACAAAGCCGGCCATCATAAGGTCCTGCGCCGTACCCTTAAAGCCAAACATCACATAAAGTTTTTTGCCGGAAAAATTTTGCATAAGGTCTTTTACGACGGAATCAACCGTTTGCTTCTTTATCTGAATATCGCAATCCGGACAATGCACTGTCCCTATTTTTGAGAACAACAGCCTTAAATAATCGTATACCTCTGTAAGTGTCCCCACGGTTCCTCTGGAACTTTTTATCCTGTTCCTTTGTTCAACGGCGATGGTGGGCGAGATATTCTCAATATACTCAACCTGTGGTTTATCTATTCTTTCAAGGAACTGTCTGGCGTAAGAAGATAGTGATTCAATATATCTACGCTGCCCCTCGGCGTAAATTGTGTCAAACACCAGAGAAGATTTTCCGGAACCGCTTGGGCCAACAACAACCGTGGCCATATCCGACGGAATGGTAACGTCTATGGATTTTAAATTGTTCTCGCTCGCGCCTTTTATAATGAGGTCAGCCATTGTGCCCCGCGGCGCCGTTCACCATTAATAATTTTCCCTGAAGAATTGTGTCTCATCGGCATCGTCAACCCGTATCTCTCCCTCTACTTTTGTGGGTTCCGTCCCATGTTTGAACGGGAGATATAATATTCTTGCCGAACGTTTAGAGGCTATTTTGCCTGTTTTGCCATCCACTTTTAATAATTTTATTCCTTCAGGTTGTTTGAAATCCGCTCTCGGAATATTTTTTAAAGCCTCTTTCATATACGGTATCCATATGGGGATAGCTACTTCGGCGCCTGTTTGTCCCTGTCCAAGAGTTTTTGATTGATCGTCAAAACCGACCCACACGCCTGTCATTACATTCGGTGTGAAACCAACAAACCATGCGTCCGTAAAATCATTTGATGTTCCTGTTTTACCGGCGATGGGAACATTTATCGCAGACCCGGCCTTTGCTCCTGTTCCGTGAGTGGCCGCGTCTTTTAAGAGGCTGTTCATTATATACGCCGTCTGCGGAGGTATTACGTATCCCGCGGAAGGCATATCTATTACTACTTCTTTTTTATCTTCAGATGCTTCTGTCGGCGCCGCAGGCGGAGGCGTTTTAGTTTCAGGCGCTGTGGTTTCTGGCGCCGCATTTTCGGGCGTCGCGGCCGCTTCTTCTTCTTTTAACACTGCGTCATAAGGTTTATTTACATCATATTGTTCTATTACTTTTCCGTCTCGGTCCTCAATTTTTATTATAAAATACGGAGTAACTCTTTTTCCTCCGGACGCAAAGACCGCGAACGCTTTTGTCATTTCCCATAACGACACCGACGTTGAACCTAGCCCCAAAGAAAGATCATGCGGCATTTCGGACCTTATTCCCAGACGCTGGGCATATTCTATCGCGTAAGATATTTTAATGTCCTGAAGTATCTTTGTTGTGGGGATGTTCCTTGAGAAAGCTATCGCATCCCTAAGTATTGTGTCGCCATAAAATTCCTGTGAATAGTTCTCTGGTTTCCATGTTGTCCCTTCTTCGTCGTTATTCCCATAAACTATGGGCGAATCTACTATTACAGAAGCCGCGGTGTAGCCTTTATCCAGCGCGGCTGAATATATAAAAGGTTTAAATGTTGAGCCGGCCTGACGTTTTGCCTGGTAGGCGCGGTTAAACTCGCTCTCTTCGTAACTATACCCCCCTACCATTGCGGCCACGGAGCCGTCCGAGATATTAAATGAAAGAAGTGATCCCTCAACCAAAGGTTCTTGCTCCACGGAAAAAACACCCTGCTTTACAATGTTCACATGGACAACATCACCCTTACGCAGCGAGAATAGGTCACCCCACGCAAAACCTTCTTTCCTTATAACGCCTTGATTAAATCCAACGCTCACTTTTAATTCTTTGGCCTTATTGTTGTAACCCAGTACCACAGCCTTGTAGTTGGTGCCTTTATCAAGCGGCGCGGGAAGCAAACTTAAGTTCTTATTCTTAGCGTCTTCTTTGTTCTCTATAACGAACGCCCTGTTCTTTATTACGAAATCCTGCCACGGCTCCGGGAAATAAATATAATCACGTCCTGAATTAAATATTTCTTTATTGATTTCCGCTATAGCAGCGTTTATCTCTTTATCCGAATTAAAATGTTCTAGAGGACCTCTAAATCCCAGTTTTTTATCCATCACCCTGACACCGCTCTTAATGGAATCCTCGGCCACATTTTGCAAATTGATATCAAGTGTTGTGTAGACCTTTAAGCCTTCATCCAATACTTTATCGTCTCCGTACTTTGACACCAAGTATCGCCTGACGAATTCAACAAAGTAAGGCGCCTGCATAATGGTTTTTTCCTCGTTCTTATAAAGTTTCAACCTTTCGTTAACAGCTTTTTCCGCCTGCTGCTTTGTGATGTATCCGTCCTCGACCATTCTGGTGAGAACGTACATTTGTCTTTCTTTCGATTTGTTCGGGTTCGTGAAAGGCGACCATTTTGATGGAGCCTGAGGAAGTCCCGCAAGTAACGCAGACTCGGCGATGGTCAATTCACTTACATCCTTGTTAAAATAAGATTTAGCGGCGGACTGGACTCCGTAGGCGTTATGCCCCAAAAATATTTGGTTGAGATATAAGTAAAGTATTTCCTCTTTCTTTAAGTGGCTTTCTATTCTGCCGGCGAGGATCGCCTCTTTAACCTTTCTGGATATTTTTTTCTCCGACGTTAAAAGCAGACTTCTTGCGACCTGTTGAGTGATGGTGCTGCCGCCTTGAGAGAAACGTCCGCTCTTAAAGTTTGCGATCATCGCCCTAAATATTCCCGCAAAATCCAAACCCTTGTGCTCAAAGAATTTACCGTCTTCTGATGCCACGAACGCTTGTATAACTATCGGCGGGATCTTTGAATATGGGATAATTTGCCTGTTCTCTCTAAAGAATTCGCCGATAAGGACGCCGTTCTTGTCAAAAACCGTGGTCGCGGCGCGCGGCTTATAATCAGCGACGGTGATTATCTTTGGAAGATTTCTTGAATACTGAAGATAGACCCCCATACCTATTAGTGCGCCGAATATAAAAATAACGACAAATGAAAGGGTGGCATATTTAAACAGCAAAAATACTTTTTGTTTCAAAATGCGCTCCTATTCTCCAAAAAAATCTATTTTCCGGAAATAAAATCTTTTATCTCTTTATGCATGGATCTTAATTTACTGATATCTCCTCCGCCACCTTGCGCGAAGTCCGGAGTACCGCCGCCTTTACCGCCTATTTTATCGGCGACCATTTTTATTATCTCAAAAGCTTTTATTTTTCCATTAATCACACCGGGAACATAAGACACAACAGATACTTTGCCGTCTTGCTCGGAATATAAGAACGCCACAGCGTCCGGAGCCTGTGTCCTTATATAATCGGAATGTGTTTTAAGGTCTTTTATAGAGGAATTATCCACGTAACTAATAACAAATCTCGTGCCGTTCAACGTATCGGCGCTTTTAATATCGTCGTCGAGCGTGTTCTTCGCAGAATCTGTTTTTTGTTTATCCATCCCTTTCCTTAATTCCCTGTTCTCTTCAAAAAGTGCCGTGGCTTTTTGTATCACCTCGTGTTCGGCGCATTTTAATTCTCTGCCTAACGTTCTTACAGCCATGTAACTTTTGGAAAATTCTTCGTAAGCGTTCATGGACGTTACGGCTTTTATCCTTCTCACCCCGGCGCCGGTGCTTTCCTCTCCAAGTATCTTGAACACTCCAACTTCTGAAGTATTTTTAACGTGCGTGCCACCGCAGAGCTCAGCGCTCTTATTGTCATCCTTATCCACGTTTACAACTCTTACTTTATCTTCATACTTTTCGTCAAAAAGAGCGATAACGCCTTTTTTTACAGCATCGTTGTATTTCATACTCTTATGGTTTACGTCCTGGGAAGACAATATCCAGAGATTAAGTTCGCGTTCGATCTTGTCCAGAATATCTTCAGGAACTTTTTCGTAATGAGTAAAGTCAAACGTAAAAAACTTTGGAGTAACAAGAGAGCCCGCCTGTTTTACATGCTGCCCAAGGCTTTTCCTGAGAAGATATTGGAGCATATGTGTCGCAGTATGATTCCTTTGGGTAAGGGCGCGTTGTTCAAAATTGACTTGCAGTTCATACGTTTTGCTTACTTGTATTTTAGCTTTCACATTACTCAAGATGTGAATATTAACTCCACCCACCGGTTTTTGTACCATGATAACGTCCGCAATTGTTTTCCCACCGCTTTTAATAACGCCGGTGTCGCTTGTTTGTCCGCCGGATTCGGCGTAGAACGTGGTCTTGTCAAAAACAGCAATTTCAGATCTTCCGTCTTTAATTATTTTTACGCATTTTGATTTTGTTATAAGCACATCGTATCCGACGAAAGACGACTTAACACCTTTAAGATGTTTCTTGAGGGCTTCTATATCTACGGTATTAACGCCGGACGCATCGCCAATGTTTTTAGCCCTGGCGTCGCGGGCCATTTTTTTCTGTTTATCCATTTCGCTTTTAAAGCCCTCCTCGTCAATTGACACTCCTTTTTCTCTGCAGAGCATTTGTGTAAGATCAAGAGGAAATCCGTAGGTGTCGTGAAGCTTGAAAGCTATCCTGCCGTCCAGCGTACTTCCTTTCTTAAGATGTTCTATCTCATAACCTAAAAGTGATAGCCCTTTGTCCAGGGTCTGAAAGAACTTTTCCTCTTCGCCCTTAAGGATATTCTCTATATTATTTTTTGAGCTTCTGAGTTCCGGATACGCCTCGCCCATGAGCTCAACCACCTTTCCAACTTTTTTGTAAAGGAATGGCGCGTTAAAGCCCAGGAATTTGCCGTGTCTTATGGCGCGCCTTATTATCCTTCTTAGCACATACCCGGCGTCCAGGTTGGACGGAGTGCAGCCGTCGCTGATAAGAAATGCAATGCTTCTTAAGTGATCAGCTATCGCATTGTACGAAGACTCTGTCTTCTTATCCGAGAGTTTTAATTCAGCGCCTTTTTCTATTTCTTTTTTGAGCAGTTTAAAAAGATCTATATCGTAGTTACTCGCGACACCCTGCATAACAGCAGTTAAACGCTCCAGCCCCGCGCCTGTGTCTATGCTTGGTTTCGGGAGCGGAGTAAGTTTTCCTTTCTCGTCTCTATTGTACTGCATAAAGACAAGGTTCCATATCTCAACGAACCTGTCGCAGTTGCAACCCACGTTACATTCTTTTTTTCCACAGCCGTGGTCTTTTCCATGGTCGTAGAAAATTTCGGAGCATGGACCGCAAGGGCCTGTGTCTCCCATCGACCAGAAATTATCTTTTTCGCCGAACTTAAATATTTTATTTTCCGAAAGTCCAATATCCTCTCGCCATATCTTGTAAGCCTCGTCGTCGTCCTTAAAAACAGTTGCGAATAACTTTTCTTCGGGGATGTTGTAATACTTTGTTAAAAGCTCCCAAGAATATTTTATCGCGTCCTTTTTAAAATAATCGCCAAAAGAAAAGTTCCCGAGCATTTCAAAAAAAGTATGATGTCTGTATGTAAAGCCGACATTCTCAAGGTCGTTATGTTTTCCGCCGGCGCGCACGCATTTTTGGCAGGAAACCGCTTTTTTATAATTCCGTGTATCAAGACCTAAGAATACATCTTTAAATTGGTTCATCCCCGCGTTCGCGAATAAAAGAGTTGGGTCTTTTCTTGGAATAAGATTTGAGCTTGGAACTACTGTGTGACCTTTTCCCTTAAAATATTCTAAAAATAGTTTACGGACTTCATTGATCTTCAATTTTTAGGACCCTCCGGACCAAGTCGCTACCAAATCCCCTGCGCATTAAAAAATTAAATGCCTTAACACGTTCTGCAGGATCTTTGAGGTCGAATCGACGCTTATCCAGAAGGTATTTTATATTCGCTATTTCATCATTTTCAAGGAAAAAAGTTGACGCTGCTTTTGAGGCTGAATCACGGCTCATGCCTCTCATGATAAGTCGCCTCACAGCCTCTGTTCTTCCGTATCTTTTACGTTTAAGCTCATCCATGTAAAAAAGAGCGCGGTCACTGTCGTTTATGTAACCGCGCTCTTCAAAATCGTCCAGGACTTCCGTTATTATGTCCCTGTTAAAACCTTTTTTAATAAGTTTAAGTTCAAGTTCCTTTCTAAAGTGCGGACGCTGTACCAAAAGCCCCGCGGCTTTTTTGGATGCAACCTCTTTGTTACAAGAGTCGGGCTTTCTGTGAGCGTTTGCGTTCGCGTGCGCGCTCTCGTCCATATTCAGTTCGCTTTAGCCTCTTCGGTATGGCCTTTCTTGCCGGTCGTTTTTGTTGTGGTCGGTGTAATTTTTTCTGTATTGTCTTCCGGCGTTGTTGTTCCGTACGTTGAGAATTTTATTCCATAGTGCGTGAATATCTTCTTTTCTATCTCTTTCGCCTCTTTTGGATGAGTTTTCAGCCACTCAGCAACGTTCTCTTTGCCTTGGCCTATACGTTCGCTGCCATACGTGAACCATGAGCCGCTTTTTTCTATTATGCCGGCGTTAACTCCACAGTCCAATACTTCGCCAACTCTTGATATTCCCTGGCCGTAGATAACATCAAACTCAACTTCTTTAAATGGAGGAGCCACCTTGTTCTTAACTACCTTGACCCTGGTCCTGCTACCAACAACCTTCTCACCATCTTTAATTGAGCCTATTCTTCTTATATCCAGCCTTATTGTCGCGTAGAACTTTAACGCGTTACCGCCTGTTGTTGTTTCAGGATTTCCGAACATGATGCCGATCTTCATCCTGATCTGGTTAATAAATATTACTATGCACTTTGAGCGACTGATACTGCTTGTGAGTTTTCTTAGAGCCTGTGACATAAGGCGAGCTTGAAGCCCCATGTGTGAGTCGCCCATATCGCCTTCTATTTCCGCTTTAGGAACAAGCGCAGCAACAGAATCAACAATTAATATATCAACAGCGCCTGAGCGCACCAATGTGTCTGTTATCTCAAGAGCCTGTTCGCCGCTATCAGGCTGTGATATCAAAAGATTTTCAACATCTACGCCGAGTTTTGTTGCATAATTAGCATCAAGAGCGTGTTCAGCGTCTACGAATGCAGCCACTCCGCCACTTTTTTGTGCCTCTGCTATCATATGTAAGGCAAGTGTTGTTTTACCGGATGATTCAGGCCCGTAAATTTCAACAACTCTGCCGCGAGGAATTCCTCCCACACCCAGAGCTATATCAAGCCCAAGCGATCCTGTCGGTATCGCCTCAATTGTCCTGTCCACTTTTTCCTCTTCACCCAAACGCATGATAGAACCTTTTCCGAACTGTTTCTCAATTGATGAAACAGCAAGCTCAAGGGCTTTCTTTTTGTCCTGTGCTGATAAATTGTTTGACGTTAATCCCATGTTACCCCTCCATTAAAATATTTGTTCATTTCTTATATCACCTAACCAAAAAATAACGAGCCAAATTAAGAATAACGCATCCGTAAACGCCCGCCATAACATCATCCGCTACGACGCCAATACCGTGCGGTAGACTTTCGAACCGGCGAATAGGATACGGTTTAGATATATCGAACAGCCGGAATAAAACAAATCCGGCAAAACCCCAATAAAATCCGCCGTTAATACCTATCATCGTTACCAGAAATCCACAGAACTCGTCTATTACTATGCGCTGGTCATCCTCTTTGCCGTAGGCTTTTTCTGCCAAGCCCGCGATATAGCAGGACAAAACACAAATAACGACGGTCCACGCTACATATATATATAAGGGGAGCTCGCGCATTACAAAATACCAGAATATAGCCCCGCCCAAAGTTCCCCATGTACCGGGAGCAAAAGGTACGTAACCAAGCCCCAATACCGACGATAATGTTTTAACAAAAAATCTCATATTTACCTGCCAACAGCATTATGTGCAAAACAGATGCCAATAAAAACCTGCTAAAAATCCTCGTCGATGTACGAAAAACTTAACATAGTGTCGCCGAGACGGATAATATCGTTCTCTCTAAAAGTCGCCATCTGTACTTTCTGATCGTTTATGAACGTTCCGTTCTGGCTGCCAAGGTCTTTTATGCGGAACAGCTTTGATCCAGCGACGGTAATTTCCGCGTGCTCTCTGGAAACGCTGCTGTCTTTAAGCCACACATCACGCGTTCTTCCGACGACGATACTCTTTTTATAGAAGTGAAGTATGTCCCCCTGGTTCTCTCCGTTTATTATCTTTACTTCAATAAGATACCCGTTCAAAAGCCCCGTTGTCTGAGGAGAGTTCATTTCTTCGGTCATTTTATTTTTGTACGCCAGGTCCAGAAGCTCAAGGTACATGTTGCCGGCGTTGGTACCGGACTGATACGGGAGCTCCACTCTTAAATTAGGTTCAAAAACAATTTTCTCGTCCATGATCTTGGCAAGTTTTTTGAACTCGTGGGTCTGCTTTGAGTATTCCGACGGCGCGCGCCCGATAAAGGTCCTCGAATCAAGGACGCTGTCCGTAATTACAGTGACTAAAAACACAGTGACGCCGATCTTAAGCCTGTCGTTATTAACGAGAAGTGATTTCGCCACTCTTTTTCCGTTAACGTAAACGCCGTTCGTGCTGCCAAGGTCTTGGACGACAAGTTCGCCCGAAACTATCATGATGTTGGCGTGAAGTTTGGATACTTCGGTATCCATAAGAAAAATTGCCCGCTTTCTTTCTATGTTCGTGGGGATACCGTCCGGAGAGGCTCTGCGAAACTCGTACTTTACGCCTTCCTCAAGTTCAAATATTGAATCTACGTTATTTCCTTCTATTATCTTGAGGCTGAAGATCTTTGGGTTTGCCATAACCATGATATTTAATTACACATATTCCCGCCTGTCAAAATAATGCCCGAAAATACCTACAGGTCTTTAAAATTTACATACCTATTGTGCCCTAACTTCCAAATAATATTGAGTAATATCGCATATATGCACAGATAGTGCTACTTTCTGCTTGACTAATCGGTATAGAAAAGTGTATTACAGCTATATTTTCAGGAGGTAACTGTGAATAGACTTATCGTAATTACGACGATGTTCCTTGCATCAATGCTTGCGTCTACGCAGGTATTCTCACAAACTCTTAGCCAAACAAGCAGTGCTTACATTACCGCACAGCTTCATAATCGTCTCCCAAAAACAGATTATGTATTCCCTAATACGGTTGAATGGGCGTTCACAAAAGATATAGGATCTATCGATCAGAGAAACGCGACTGACGGAGAAACCCATTTAATTGGGGCATGCGCGACATTAACACAAGAAAAACTTAGAGAACTCGCGGAAAAAGATTTTCCTAACGGCTATATCCAAAATTTTGCCACAGAAAAGAAACAGGAAATAATTTCCGTACAAAGTGATGGGGGCTACAAACTATATTCTGCAAAATACGATTACTTCACGGTAGACTATGTCATAGAGACCGTAGTAGTCGGCAAGAAATATACTGTAAACCCTGAAACAGGCAAGGCAGTAGCTGTTGATAACTTTGTTGACCTGATCGGCAGAAGTTTTGTTTGTTACGTTTACGAAATAAACAAGGAATTTAAGATGATATACTCAAAACCAACAACAAGATTAGACAAACATGGCGTTATAATAAAATATCCTGATGAGATTGTCCCGGCAAATTAAATTTAAGCTGCCGCTTTAATATGACTGCGAGTTTTTCTATATAACTGCATCTCGTCCATTTTATTTCCGGCGATAAGAACAACGTCTATCGCGTCTTCTACTTTATCTACGAACATGAACTGCAGTTTCTTTTTGTATTCGTTCGGGATGTTGACGAGATCTTTTTTATTCGCCTCAGGCGCGACTATTATCTTTATCCCGGCTCGCATTGCAGCAAGTGATTTTTCTTTCAGCCCGCCTATTGGGAGAACTTTTCCGGAAAGACTTATTTCGCCAGTCATCGCGATGTCTTTTGAAACAGGTCGTCCTGTTATGTGAGAGATAATTGCCGCGGCAATGGTTATACCTGCCGATGGTCCGTCTTTTGGAACAGCGCCTGCCGGGAAGTGAACATGAATTTCGTTATGCTGAAAATAATCATCGCTGATGCCGTAGTATTGAGAGGCTGTTTTTACATAACCAAGAGCTGTGGTAGCGGATTCTTTCATAACATCGCCTAAGTTTCCTGTAAGCTTTAGGCCTGTACCTCTTGCGGACGCAACTTCAACTAATAGAATTTCTCCGCCGTACTGGGTCCACGCAAGACCTGTCGCGATTCCTATCTCGTCATTTTTATTTTTTTCTTCGCTTAAGAACACAGGACAGCCAAGATATTTTTCTATGATGGCTGTGGTAAGTTTTTTTGGAAGTGCTTTTCCGTCGGCAACAAGGGTGGCGATCTTTCTATACACTTTTCCTATCGCACGTTCAAGAACTCTGACCCCAGCTTCCCTTGTGTACTGGTTTATTATCTTATAGAGAACTTGTGGGCTGAATTTTATATCGTTCTCGTTAAGGCCATTCTCTTTTTTCTGTTTTGGTATTAAATGATTCTGCGCGATCTTTATTTTTTCCTCAGCGGTGTATCCGGCAAGCTGAATGACTTCCATTCTATCCCTGAGCGCGGGAGGAATAGTATCAAGCATGTTCGCCGTCGCTATGAACATAACATTAGAAAGATCGTATGGAACGTTAAGATAATGATCCCTGAACGAAAAGTTCTGCTCAGGGTCGAGAACTTCAAGAAGCGCCGAGCTTGGATCGCCTTTAAAATCTGCGCCAAGTTTATCTATTTCATCCAGAACAAATACAGGATTGTTCGTTCCTGCAATTTTTAAACTCTGCATTATTTTTCCGGGCATAGCGCCAACGTAAGTACGACGGTGTCCTCTTATTTCGGCTTCATCTTTTACACCGCCCAAAGAAATTCTCACAAATTTTCTTCCAAGTGCTCGTGCAATAGATTTTCCTAAAGACGTTTTTCCGACCCCTGGTGCGCCGACAAAGCAAAGTATAGGGCCCTTCATCTTTTTATTAAGTTTACTTACGGCAAGATGCTCAAGTATCCTTTCTTTTACTTCTTCAAGGTCGTAGTGGTCTTCGTCCAATATTTTTCTCGCGACCCCTAGATCAAGATTATCCTCTGTATGTTTGTTCCATGGAACATCCAACATCCATTCAAGATATGTTCTAAGTACCGCGGCTTCGCTGGCGTCCGGATGCATACGTTCAAGTCTATCTAATTGTTTAAACGCTTCAATGCGAGCTTCCTCGGGAAGTTCAAGTTCCATAAGTTTTGTTCTAAGATCGCTCATGTCGTCTGTCTTGCTATCTTGATCGCCAAGCTCGGAACGAATGGCTTTCATCTGCTCTTTTAGATAATATTCTTTTTGCGCTTTTGATATTTCGTCTTTTGCGATGTTGGTTATTTTGGCCTGAAGATTTATTATCTCAAGCTCTCTTAAAAGAAGATCGTTAACTTTATACAGGCGCTCCATTGGATTAAATGTTTCAAGTATTTCCTGCGCGTCCTTAACTTTGAGCCCCATATTAGCGGTTACAAGGTCTGCGAGTTTACTTGGGTCTTTTATTTCCTCTATTACAAGGAGAATGTCGGGAGAGAGGAGTTTCCCCATGCTGACTATTTTTTCAAGCTGTTCTTTTATACTTCTAATCAGCGCGTCAACCTCAAGATTTTGTTCGGGGAGTTTTTCGTCCTCAAGTTTTTCCAAAGATACTTTAAAGAAAGGTTCTGTTTGGTCGTATGCAAGTATTTTTCCTTTGCTCACACCTTGTACAAGTATTTTAACTCTGCCATCGGGGAGTTTTTTCATTCTGATTATAGTTGCGAGTGTTCCGATGTTATAAATGTTCTCGGTGGTCGGAAATTCCTCCGCCATATTTTTTTGCGCGGACAGGAATATAAGTTTCCCGGATTCCATCGCGCTCTCAACCGCCTTAACAGAATTCTCGCGCCCAACAAAAAGCGGAAGTATCATATAAGGAAATACGACCACGTCTCGCACCGGCAGCATTGGGATAGAATTAAAGCTTTCCACTTTGGACCTCCAATAATGTATGTCGCACAAAAGCACTCTTCGGAGGATGGCTGGAAAACTTTAACCACCCCAAAACCACTACAATTTATGCGTGCCACAGATATCCAACCATAAAAACCTAATGATTTTAAATAGTAACAGCTAATTATTTCCTACTTGTAATTTACGGCGTAATTTGAAAGTAGCACCTTTAAAGTCCTGGCAGGGATATGCCGATAAGTCTTTTACGATGAACGTTATTGCTAACAAGACCATAAGTAAATTCCTGGCCGCGATCTTAATAATCACGTTCGTATTCCCATATCAAACACTGTCCGCGAAACAAACTGATCCAGCGCAGCAATACAACACGCAATTTGAGAAACACTACAACGATTTTATAAAACGGTTTAGGGGTTTAAATTTAGAAAATCCAACCACAGTCAGCAGGTTCACTGCTGATATAAGTAAATATATAAAAGAGCAGGTTGATTCTAACGGTTATAAAAATGTATACGGGACGGCCAATGAACAAAAGTGGATAAACCTTGGCGTTCTTCAGATGGATATTATTCGATACTGCGACATGGTGAAAGATTCGTTAGGATACAGTTCAAAAATACAACCTATAAGATCAGCTCAGACAAAAGATTTTCAATTATACCTTGAGACCGCCTATAGAACGCCGGACGAGTTGAACCAGAAATATCCTGGCATAAATAACTATATCTCTAAAAATGGAGTTACAAAAGAAGCAACAATAACACTTGGTGAAGTGAGCGAGATACATATAAATAAATTGGGGCTCACTTTCACTGGCGTAAACGCAAATAACGACTCCCTTATAATACAGAATGGCGTATTAGTTCCTACCGGGGGTGGTTTTGAAACAGGATTTATAGCTTCACGCCCCGGTAAATGGGACAACATCGCCGAGATCTTAAAAGACTACAAAGATTACAGCGATAAATTCAGCACAACATTCCCTATCAGGCTTCAGGAAGACTTTAGTGAATTCGTAAAGAAAGAAAAGTATCCGGATATGCCAAAATACAGGGAAGCCATCTTCCAGGGCGTAAAAAAATTCAACAGAGATACCTCTGTAGCTTTGCGCAAAAAGTTCAATAACACAATGGTGCTTCAGCAGCTCTACGAAGAGCTCTACTTTAAGGCTCTTGAGAACACACTGCGCATATACATGAGCAACATGTATATATATAAGAACGAGGAATACTCCAAGAACAAAGATTACACGTTCGCTATATTCGCATGTCCGTTAATGGATGAAAGGAATTCCGATGCTACGTCGTACAAAACCGCCAGATACGCGCAATATAGATGCCTGAAAAAGATGAAGGCTGTCGTCAACGACCAGATGAGATCATTCCGAGAGCATCCTGATATATTCAAAAAAGCATTCGTAGCCGACATAAAAGAAAACATGAACAAGTTCGTTATCCCAGGGATAATACAGGCGAGAAAAGAACTTGCCGCGGATCTTTATATAAAGAACTCCGATCCGGTTGATGTGGGCGTTAGCACAGGAGATATATATCATAAACAAAAATACGCATTTCTTACCGAACAGCAGGCGGATACCTTCAAAGACAAAAAGGAGAAAGCGAAAGGCGTATATTACGCAAAACTTAACCAATTAGCCAACCAATATAAAGAAGCCAGATTTTTATTCGCCGATGAAGACCTTAGAAAAGAATATTTTGGAGATCCAATTTCTTCAAGAAGCGAAGTAAGAGCATACGGATCTGGTGATTCGCCGTATTATCATAATCCGACTCCCTATAGATCACAACTTACGTTCAACGCGATACATACAAAGGTCTCTCAGGATCAGATATGGAAAGCTTTTGATCTAAGCCAGCAAACCTTAAAAGAATATACCCGTGAATTAAACAAGACCTACCAGAACGTAATGGATGACCATTTAACACAGAAATACGCCCAGCTGTACATAGACCAAAAGGGACAAGATCTCTTAAAGTCACAGGGACTGTTTAAACCTGCATTCAACAATGGGTGCTGTGAAAACGAAGAGATGGACAGGATAGAGAATTACGCACTGGACGGAATAATATCAATCAATATAGAAGTCCCGTCCACAAGAGAACTATATAGAGAAAAACCTGAATATACCAAAATGCTCGGCACCATAGACAGTTACATAAAAAGCCAGGAGCAGGAGTTATTACGTCAGCAGAGTGTAAGGAACACTATCGCTGTAGTAGGCGCTGTTGCTGGAACTGTACTGCTATTTACAGGTATCGGCAGTATTGTAGGCACATATTTATTAGGCATAACGTCTGCTACGCTCGCGGCATTTGAGCTCGCAGCCGGAGCAGTATTTACGCTAACTATGACAGCAGAAACTATTTCCAGCATAGAAGAACATTCAAAAATAAAGAAAGAGATAAAAGAACTTGTTACCGCAAAGAGCGGGAATCAGGACATAGACCTATCGTATTTAAATGATCTTACAGAAAAGGAATCAGCCGCCTTAAAGGGCGCTATAACCAACGGTTTCTTTGCGGTACTTGGTATGGTCGGCGGTGTAGCCGGATTAAAAGGACTTCTTGGCTTCTCTAAAGCTGAAGAGCTTGGAAAATGGATGGCCAACTTCTCTAAACAATTGGAATCTGACCCAAGTTTTTCGTCTGCAATGAAGACATTGCAGACAAATCTATCTGTAGGGAATGATGCGAGTAAGTTTAATCTATTCGTAAGATACGCTCAGAAGGCCGGACTTTCCACCGATGATATGAAGGCCCTATCTTACAAAATAAAGCCCAACGACACTGAGCTTACATTCTTAAACAAGAAATTATCCAAAACAGGCACGCAGGAATTCAATGAATGGCATAATTCAAATAAAGTCGGAAAAGGCAAGACCGAAGTTCCCGAAGTGAATAAGACGATACCGGTCCAGAAAGTTGCACAAAACAAGAAAACGGATATAGAAACAAAAATCAACGAACTGGCTAAGGCGAGATCAGCTCCTGGATACATCACGTCCACGAAGGCAAAAACTCTTATAGAAAGGGAAACTGTTTTAACGCGGGTCCTATACAAAATATTAAAATATAAGGATTCTTTAATCCTAAAAGGTGGTTTTGTTTGTAAGAAATGTTATCTTTCAACAAGATTCACTTCGGACGTTGACCTATTGCTTAAAATACCAAACGAACTAAAAAATATGCCGATCAAACAAATTACTGAATCTCAGTATTTCAAGACCGTTCAGCAAGACATAATAACCTTAATTCAAGCTCCGGACGATTCAGAAATATGGTTTTACTACTTGGGGTCAAAAAACATAGGTTACGCACAAAGAGATTACTTCGCATACGGGTTTGGCAAAAAACCAGTTATTGTAAATAAAAGTTACTCTAGAAGGATGTCCATAGACATCGCCCCTGACGTAGAGAATCCCTCGCCATCTATTATCTTGAATGGGATCACCGACAACATCGGTGACCTTAATTTTAATTTTTATACTTATACCAGAGAAAGAGTTGTGGCAGAAAAAATCGAGACTCTTTTTAGAAGAGGAACAGAGAACACAAGGTCACGAGACATTTTTGATATCTACACTCAAATTGATTGGTGCGACAAAGCCGCGTTAAAGAACGAGTTAAAAAATGTATTCGCAGCCAGACGTCTTCAGGAGCACAACATTACGACCCTAAATGAGCTTGAGAATATGGATCCAAGATTATTGCAACAAGGGTGGAAAAAGACTTTAGCAGAATCAACATGGCCTGAAGCAGACTTCAATATGATGTATCAAGCAGTCATAAAAGACCTAGAGAACTATAATATTGACGCGATTATAAAAGAAGCAGGAGTGGTTAAAAAGGCTGCGACACCAAAGGCTGTTTCGCCGAAGGCTTCAAATGCGGGCGGTGGTCTTTTTTCAGAGGGCAGCGAAGAAGTTAAAGAAACCATAAGAGGGTTAGATAATATCGCTGAAAAACACCCAGAGTATTTAGAATCTTACCTTGAATATGACTTACCAAAAGTGCGCGCTAAATTAAAGCCAGAAGACCAAGCTATATTAGACAAGAAAACGGAAGCACTAACAAAGACGATTACTGCAAGGAAAGAACAGGGGGTAAAATTTGGAGCAATCTTAGAATCAGATGTTGAACTAAACAACTCTCTTAAAGGCATCATGTATCGAGAGAATTTAGTACAAACGTATTATGAAATAGCGACCAATGTTAAAAATGAGACAGAATTAAACTCTCTGGCTAATATATTAAAGAGACTAAGTAAGTACGATAAAATAAAAAGAAGAATAAAAATAATATTAAACAGGAGCTCTGATAGAGATCTGGTGGATGACATTACTAGATTAGGCGAAGATTATCCAATTGGAGCTACAATA
Source organism: Pseudomonadota bacterium (assembly GCA_043808895.1). Taxonomy (GTDB): domain Bacteria; phylum Bdellovibrionota; class JAFGOL01; order JAFGOL01; family JAFGOL01; genus JAZDEK01. Next base: position 3,125 of record JAZDEK010000138.1, on the reverse strand, counting down.
TCAAAAGAATACACTATAGAAGAAGAATTAAAGATATTAAAAAGTGATCGTGAAATACTTAATACTCCTAATGGTTTTGTAAACGAGAAGAACCCAATAACACTTAGAGAACTAAGTGCATACAACCGATACCCTGGTGACGGTGATGTTGTCAATCCAGAGGACCTGTGTTCTGTTGTACCAACGCCTAACCTACCTGCTGCAAGAAGCTGCATGGAAAAGAATGTTTTTACACATGTTTCGCGTCTTGCTAGCGATGAATCAGTTATCCTTGGTATCGATGGAAGTAAGCTTTCTCTTAATAATCAAAAAAGGGTTCAACAACTTATTGAACAAAGAACAAACTGGATCTCCTCTGTCGATTTAAGTTATGGACCTGGAAGTAGTATATCTATAGAGGTAAAAGCAAGCGATCTGGGAGTAAAAAGCATACAAGACGCAAGAGTTTACGATATTCAAAAATTAATGCTCGACAGGGTAAACCAAGTATTTGAATATCAACCTAAGATCAAACCTAGGCCGTGAACTTTACGCCGGCCTTCTCTGTTCCAGCTCTATGTCCTGCATGCAGTCGACACACAGGGAGCTGAACGGCTGCGCTTTTAGGCGCTCAACAGATATTGGTTCGCCGCATTCTTCGCAGACACCGAAGTCACCGTCGGCCATGCGGGCGAATGCCTTTTCTATTTCAAGCAGACATTTTCTGTCGCGGGTTTGAATTGTGCAGGTAAGATATTGATTAACTTCTTCAACAGCATAATCACCTTCGTCAGAAGGTTTTTGGTCATGAGCCATCATTTCACGAAAAGCGGTACGCGAGCTATTTAGAAGCAATTCTTTTTTCTTCAGTAACATAGAGCGAAAAGATTCTAACTGTTTATTAGTCATCCCCTGTTCCCCCAGGCTATAATCACACAAAAAAAATCTTTTTCAAGAAAAAAATCGAGGTGGGTTAATTTTTTAAAATTATTTTTCCCTTGTTAACTTCGAACACAAAAAGTTCTTTGTTGAAATTTCCCTCGGCGGAAAAACCTTGCCTTGATATTTCGTCCCTTATTGCATTCCTGTCGCTGGATGTTGTCTTTAATGTATCGGCGATAACTTTGCCCGCGTTGTATGCCTGGAACTCCAACACTCCTGGCACGGAATTGAATGTGGTTTTAAATTTGCCGACAAAATCCTTTTCATATTCAGTGGGCGGATTAGGAGTGAAACTGTCCACAAATATCGCGCCTTCCACATGTTCCCCTCCGCGTGAAACGAGCTGAGGGCTGTTCCATGTATTCGGCCCCATAAGGAGTATTCCCTTTGCATCATAGAACGGTAGATACGGAGCTATCTGAGCCGCCACCTTTGCTTCATCAGCGATAAAAAGCGCGTCAAAGGTCTGTACCGGTGGGAGAGTAACTTCTATCGCACGTTTCTTTTTACTGTTGTTATTCTCGGCATCCGCCTCTTTTTGCTCCTTTATATCGTTATATTCCTTCAACCTTGCATTAACATAATAAACGCCAAGCAGTTTTTTTACCTGCGCGCTAAAGTCAGCTTGCTTTGTGTCATAATATTCCACGGCGCTCACTTCGCCGCCGCGCTTTAACACCTCGTCCCAAAAATTCTTACTCAGCTCCTGTCCGTAATTATCGTCAGGATACAGTATGGCGAACCTTCTTATAGAGAGCTTGTCCATCGCGTAAGATACAAGCCGGCGCGCCTGATCTTTATTGGTCATGGCGACCCTAAATACATATTTCCCCATTCCGTCCATGTCCTCTTTTTGGGAAAGAGTAATATTGGGAATGCCGGCGGCGTTACATTGTTTAGCAACTACCTCGGCGGTATCTCCGCTCAAAGGGCCTATTATCGCCGCCACATGATCTTCCTCTATTAATCTGTCAACTGCGGTACGAGCCACCTCGGGATTGGATTGAGAATCCATAACAGAAAGTTTTATCGGGACTTTTGGATCGTTCGTGCCAAAAACTCCGGTCGCAAGCTGAATTCCCATAAGCGACTTCATACCGAAAGCCGAGTTCTTTCCGCTGAGTGGAAGTATAACGCCTACATTATAAGGCTCCACCTTTTCAAGATTGTTCAATCTATTAAGGTAGCCCTCTGCCAGCGTCTTATATTCATTCTGAGGATATGATGAAATGAGTTCGTTAAACCTAGAGATGGCCTTTCTGTTGTTCCCCTGTTGCGAGTATTTCTCGCCGAGCTCGAACAGAATGTAAGAACTCCATCCCTGCTCGGAATATCTTCCCTCTATATCCTCAAGGTCATCTATACTCATTTTATCTATTTGGGAGAGTATGGAAATCGAGACTTTTGATTTGAGAGCTTCGTCCGTTAAACCCTGCATAGCTTTCACAAAACTATCCACGGATTCTTTTCTTTTACCAAGGTCGGCGAAGATATTCCCCTCCAGCCAATATGCCGCCGGAGTTTTTGTCTCCATTTTGTCCAGAGTTTCCAACGCCTGATCTTTGTCGCCCTGCTTATACTGCTCTATCGCGGCGTGAAGATAATTTGTGTCGGAGGATGTAAGTGTTTTATCGCTTTTTGCGCCTCTAGTGGATTTAAGTTGAGCCTGCTGGGCGCATGAGAATATTAAAAACGCCGCGAGTAAGCCGATATAGATATTTGCGTGTTTTTTAAACATTTTAATAAGCTCTCTGAGAGTGGAGCTTACCACAACAAAATGTTTCGCGCGAGAGAATCGGGCATGCCGGCTTTGCTTTAATTTTGCAGTTTCACAAAGTTATCATTTTTGATAACTTTTCGGTTTTGACAGTTACTGAAACCCTTTACAGGTTGGGGTTTCGTGCGGTAGTATTTTGCCCGAGTTATCATTTTTGATAACTTCACAAAATGCTTTTTTGGTCTTAGACGCGGACGCCGCCTGCGCTTGAATGCGCTCCACACAAATTCATAGTCGGCTAATTCTTTCTTTATATTTTTTGGTGTTCGGGATGGATGAGTCCGTCGACAAAGACTCGAACTTTTTAAGAAGCTCCATCTGTTCCTTGGAAAGTTTTACAGGGGTTTCTATGACCACATGCACAAGCTGGTCACCGCGCGCGTAACCGCCAAGTTTATAAACGCCTTTGCCCGAGAGTTTAAACGTT